>NZ_QRTA01000040.1:0-1267 GCF_003457875.1 Collinsella sp. AF28-5AC
GGCCCGAAAGAAAGGTAGGAGGCCATGACGAAAGGTCTGCACGTGCCTTCCGAGATCGGCAAGCTCAGGAAGGTCTGCCTGCACCGTCCCGGCGACGAGCTCCTCAACCTGCCGCCCGACGAGCTCGAGCGACTCCTGTTCGACGACGTCCCGTTCCTGGAGGTCGCGCAGCAGGAGCACGACACCTTCGCCCAGATCCTGAGGGACCAGGGCGTGGAGGTCCTCTATCTCGAGAACCTCGTCGCCGAGGTGTTCGACCAGGTCCCCGGCGCCCGCGCCGAGTTCACCGACCAGTACATCGCCGAGGCCGGCATCCGCGGCCAGCACATGCCGCAGATCGTTCGCGAGAAGCTGGACTCCATCGAGGACAACCTCGAGTTCGTCAAGAAGACCATGGCCGGTATGACCAAGTCCGAGATCGACATGCCCCTCACGGCGTCCACGACCCTCGACTCCCTGGTCAACTCCGAGTCCGAGTCCGACCTGATCATCGACCCGATGCCCAACCTCTACTTCACCCGCGACCCGTTCGCGGTCGTCGGCGAGGGCGTCAACCTCAACCGCATGTACTCGGTCACCCGCAACCGCGAGACCCTGTACGGCAAGTACATCTTCAAGTACCACCCCGACTACAAGGACGTCTCGCTGTACTTCCGCCGCGACTGCCAGTTCCACACCGAGGGCGGCGACGTGCTGAACATCAACGAGAAGACCCTCGCCGTCGGCATCTCCCAGCGCACCCAGGCCGCCGCGATCGACGTCATGGCCCAGAACATCTTCTGGAACTCCGACTCCAAGGTCGAGCGCATCCTGGCCTTCGACATCCCGGTCTCGCGCGCCTTCATGCACCTCGACACGGTCTTCACCCAGATCGACGTCGATAAGTTCACGATCCACCCCGCCATCATGGGCACCCTGCGCGTCTACGAGCTGACCGCCGGCAAGAACCCGGGCGACGTGAACATCCGCCTGATCGAGGACACCCTCGAGCACGTCCTGGAGGACGCCACCGGCGTCGACCAGGTCAAGCTGATCCCCTGCGGCGGCGGCGACCCGATCGCGGCCTCCCGCGAGCAGTGGAACGACGGCTCCAACACCCTGTGCGTCGAGCCCGGCAAGATCTGCGTCTACGCCCGCAACACCGTCACCAACGACGTGCTGTACAAGGAGGGCCTGGACCTTCTCGTCGTGCCCTCCGCCGAGCTCTCCCGCGGCCGCGGCGGCCCGCGCTGCATGAGCATGCCCTTCTGGCGCGAGGACCTCTAAG
>NZ_QRTA01000041.1:0-1147 GCF_003457875.1 Collinsella sp. AF28-5AC
TTAGGCGCGCCGCCAGCGTTCATCCTGAGCCAGGATCGAACTCTCCGTCCAAATATGTTGGGCTTCGAGCCCGTCCGGTCCTCACAACTGTTACGCTGATCGGTTCCGTTCGATTCATATGGTTTTAGTATAGGAAAAGGAATTTCTCGGGGCCGCCTCTCGGCGGCCTTGCGAAAAACAAATCCAAGTTAGACCATTTCAAATGGTTCGATGTCTGCCCGGATGCGACACTGAAGTAAGTGTCCATCCTCGCAGTATCCGGTTCTCAAGGTGCACGCCAGGCGGCTGATCCGGTCCGACCGGGCCGCGCGGCAAGGAGATATATTGCCAGACCGGAGGGGCGCCGGGGGCGGGAATCGCGCACTCCATATTTTGTTCACAAATTAATTAACTGGGCTCCGAGTTGCTCAGAGTCGCACATATGGTCATAAACCTCGGACAGACCGTATGACCTCGGGAATCTTGCTGTCCACTGTAGACATATCATCTTTATACCCTCGTCGGTCTCCGCTAGTTAGCCCATCATAAATTGAAGGACAACGTTAACAAACCTATAAAACGCCAGCGGGGGCTCTATCACTAATTAGATAGAGCCCCCGCTGGCGGAGTGTATTTGATTGAAACAACGCCCCTTAATTGATTTACTGGAAATAAGGAGCAAAAGATCCGTCCGGATATACGTGGCGACAGAACCCTGGAGCCGGCTGATCGCCACCAGAACGCGACATAAACAAAAAGATCGGCTCTACCTCACCGCAAGCGACAACGATGCCCTCGACTAAAGTCAATCCGAGCACTCCTAAAACAGAAAGGGCAATGTTAGCTTCTAGAACGCAAAAAAGGGGGAGGCCGCGAGGCCTCCCCCTTCTTCAAGTCATCCGACGGCTCGGTGCCGTCCACCGGTCAGCGGCGCCCTGGCCTCCCACGGGCTGGCCCCGCAGTACTCTCGGCGCGATGGGGCTTAGCTTCCGGGTTCGGAACGGGACCGGGCGTGCCCCCCATGCTCTGGCCGCTGACCGGTGGGCGGCGCCCACCGTTACGGTGTCCGGTATCGCATACACGTGCCCTGGGGGCCGCATGGCGCATAGGGGAGGTGACTCGGGGGCATCCTCGTGCCCGGACCGCGCGCATGAGCGCTGGGTCCCGC
>NZ_QRTA01000042.1:0-1107 GCF_003457875.1 Collinsella sp. AF28-5AC
TGCTCCGGGAAGTTCGCGAAGCCCACTTCCCGGAGCAAGGCCGCCCAGCCGGGCAAGGCCCCAGCGCGAGACCGTCCCGAATGCCTACCCGCACAGTGTGGCTACGAGTGGGATGGTCAAAATGGAGCAGATGATCGACAAAAACGTGCACTGCATCATGGGGCGTGCATCCTTGCCGTATTGTAGGCAGTACAGCGTACCGTTGCTGCCCACCGGCATTGCCATCTCGAGCACAAGCGTCGCGATAAACATGGGCGTCATGCCGGGCCACAAGCGCGCGACGGCAAGACATGCCACCGGCACGACAACCAGGCGAAACGCCACGGCGACATAGGCGCGCCAGTTGGTAAGCATCTCGAGCGGACGGTACTTGGCGATAGACGATCCCATGAGCAACAATGCTGCAGGAGTGGTCATGGTGCCAACGATGGAAATCGAGTCGCCCAGCACGCCCCAATCGGTCCATCCGGTGAGCACGATCCCAAGCACAACAGTACTTGCAATGAGACCAGGACTCTTGCAGCAGGCGGCAATATTGCGCATCTGCGTTTTAAGGCCACCACCTATTCCGCTAAATAACATAACGCCGACGGTAAACATAAGAAAGTTTGGGGGGATAAGCGCAATCGATGCATACAACAGCGCTTGTTTTCCCAACACCGCCGAAATAACCGGAAAACCGATAAACCCGGCATTACCGAAAAGCACGGCGAAGCGATACGAGCATTCCGTCCCTTTGGGAACGCGAAGAGCAGCGGTGACAGCAAACGCGATAACGGTCGCCACCACATACATCACAAAGGACAGTCCCATGAGCGAAAACGTATCGGCAATGCTCGGAAGCTTCACATCATCGCCCAGCGCTGACGAAAGCACCAAGCACGGTAGCGCCACCTGCAACAGCAGATGCGACAGCTCGCGCTCGAACTCCGCTTTCATAAACCCCAGCTTGGCGATACACCACCCCAACAAAATAGGCAGCGAAACCGTCAACATCTGAAGCGCCACACTCGTAAAGCTCATGCTTCCCCCTTATCTGTTCCACGAGGGCCGGGGCGCCTGCTTTGTTTTGAGAAGTGGGCTTCGCGAACTTCTCAAAACAAAGCA
>NZ_QRTA01000043.1:0-939 GCF_003457875.1 Collinsella sp. AF28-5AC
CTCATGACCTGCCCGGGGTGGCGGGCGAGGTACTCGCAGATGGCGTACTCGGTGGGCGTGAGCGGCACGGCCTCTCCGCCCACGGCGAGGTCGCGAGCCCCGAGGTCGATCCGCACCTCCCCGAAGGAGAGGGCGTGCGAGCGCGGCCGGCGCTCACGGCGTAGATGGGCCGCGACCTTGGCGCGCAGCTCCGCGGCCCCGAAGGGCTTGCGGACGTAGTCGTCGGCGCCCAGGCCGTAGCCGGCCACGGCGTCCTCCTCGGCCACGCGCGCGGTCAGGAAGACGATGGGCCCGTCGAAGTCCGGGCGGATCTGCCGCACGAGCTCGAAGCCGTCGAGCCCCGGCATCATGACGTCGCAGAGCACGAGGTCGAAGCGCGAGAGGTCCATCCCCGGGACCGTCGTCGGGTCCGCTGTCTTGACGACCTCATGGCCGTCGCGGCCGAGGACGCGCGCGAGCGCGTCGAGGATCGCCCGCTCATCATCCACTGCCAGTATCTTCGACATGTTAGACCTCCTGAAACTCCCGTCGGAATTGTACTAGCGCCGCGCTCAGCGATCCAGAGCCCTGTGCACAGCCGCGGGCGCGGGCGCCCACATGGCGATCTCAGGGTTGGGCAGCACGCGGTCGGCGATCGAGCGCAGCGCCGACCCCCAGCCGGCGTCGAGCAGGGCATTCCCGCCCAGGATGAGCGCTGCGGAGAGGAGGGCGAGCACGGCGGCGAGCGGCTTCCTACTCATCTGCCCTCCCGTCCTCGAAGCGGCAGAACCAGGCCAGAAGGACGGCGGCGGCTGCTAGGGCGAGCACGAGGCCAGCGAGCGCAGTCGTGAGGAGAGGGCCCGCCGCGCGTGCGGCGTCGATGAAGGCCTCCACCCCGAGCGACCCTAGGCGCGCGGGCCAGGCGAGCGGCACCCAGCTCAGGGGCGTCGCCAGGGCACC
>NZ_QRTA01000044.1:0-872 GCF_003457875.1 Collinsella sp. AF28-5AC
GGTGCCCTGGCGACGCCCCTGAGCTGGGTGCCGCTCGCCTGGCCCGCGCGCCTGGGGTCGCTCGGGGTGGAGGCCTTCATCGACGCAGCACGCGCGGCGGGCCCTCTCCTCACGACTGCGCTCGCTGGCCTCGTGCTCACCCTGTTAGCCGACGCCGTCCTTCTCGCCTGGTTCTGCCGCTTCGAGGACGGGAGGGCGGATGCGTAGGAGGCCGCTCGCCGCCATGCTCGTCCTCCTCTCCGCAGCGCCCGTCCTGGGCGGGAATGACTTGCTCGACGCCGGCTGGGGGTCGGCGCTGCGCGCAGGGCTCTGGACCGCTGAGCGCGGCGCTAGTACAATTTCGACGGAAGTTTCAGGAGGTCGAACATGGCGAGGATACTGGCAGTGGATGATGAACGGGCGATCCTCGACGCGCTCGCGCGCGTCCTCGGCCGCGACGGCCATGAGGTCGTCAGGGCGGCGGACCCGACGGCGGTCCCGGGGATGGACCTCTCGCGCTTCGACCTCGTGCTCTGCGACGTCATGATGCCGGGGCTCGACGGCTTCGAGCTCGTGCGGCAGATCCGCCCGGACTTCGACGGGCCCATCGTCTTCCTGACCGCGCGCGTGGCCGAGGAGGACGCCGTGGCCGGCTACGGCCTGGGCGCCGACGACTACGTCCGCAAGCCCTTCGGGGCCGCGGAGCTGCGCGCCAAGGTCGCGGCCCATCTGCGCCGTGAGCGCCGGCCGCGCTCGCACGCCCTCTCCTTCGGGGAGGTGCGGATTGACCTCGGCGCGCGCGGCCTCGCGGTGGGCGGCGAGGCCGTGCCGCTCACGCCTACCGAGTACGCCATCTGCGAGTACCTCGCCCGCCACCCCGGGCAGGTCATGAG
>NZ_QRTA01000045.1:0-760 GCF_003457875.1 Collinsella sp. AF28-5AC
CCGAACACGCCGAGCGCCACGGCCAGCGCGCCCGCGCCGAGCGCCGCAAGGGCGAGCAGCTTCGCCGCGACGGCGCGCCCGCGCGAGGGGACCGCCGTGAGGTTGGCGAGACGCCCGGCAGCGCGCTCGTCGTCCACGGTGAGCCCACAGACGATGGCGGACATGAGCGGCATGAGGGCGCCGAGGAACTGGGCGTAGGCGTCCGCGCCCAGCGCCGGGTCCCATCGGGTTACGGAGAAGTACTCGCCGCAGGCAAGACCGGCTGCCAGGCCGCAGACGAGGTGCACCGCCGTGAGCGGGGAGCGCGCCAGGCGCAGGGCCTCGGAGAGCAGGGCCCGCGGGAGAGTCATGCGCGGCGTCGGGTCGGAGAGTCGTGTCATGGCCATCACCTCTCCTCGGAGCGCGCGAACCAGGCCGCGCCCGCCGCCGTGAGCGCGGCGAACGCGAGCGCGCTGACCGCAAGGCCCGCCAGCGTGAGCATGCCGTCCGCCGCGAGCGCCCCGCCGAGCGCCATGTCCGCCGCGAGTGGCTCGCCACTCGGCAGCACGGGGATGAAGCTCGTGGGTATGACCATGCTCGCCGACGGCGGAAAGAGCTGCGGCAGCGGCACCAGCGACCAGGCGAACCCGCCCACGAGCTGCGCGGCGAGCGGGCAGAAGATGCCCGCGAGCATTCCGAGCCGCGCCGTGAGGAAGAGCCCTGCGGGGATCATCCACGCCGCGGTCACCGTGTTGGCGAGCGCGCAGAGGAGCATCGTGAG
>NZ_QRTA01000005.1:0-134292 GCF_003457875.1 Collinsella sp. AF28-5AC
GCATTCGGCGAGATGCGTTTGCGAAAGTGGTTAATTTTAGATTAGCGCTAACAACTCGTGGCCGCCGGCATACTCCGGATGGTCGGCCGCTCGGCTGCGTCCGGGATGGCCCGCTACCCGCTGGCCACGGTCGCCGGGCACGCCCTCGACGGCATGGGCGGCCTGACCGAGACCCTCGAGGAGGCGCTCGGCTCGACGGTCGTCGTCGAGTACGAGTCAGGCGGCGACGGCGGCGCGTTCGAGGCGGGGACCGCGCCGGCGGGCTCGGCCGAGCTCGAGCGCCTCATCGCCGCCGCGAGGTCCGAGGCTGATGCGTTGGCAACCGCCGGCGGATGGGCGGCCGTCCGGGTCGGTTTCGGGGATGCCGAGACCATCGACTGTGAGACGGGCCGGACGGTCTACGTCGCGGGGTGAAATAGGAGGAGAGCGCAAGCGCGGTCCGGATGGGCCGCGCTTTTCTTTTCCCGGGGATGCGGAACTCCCGCCGCCCAAGTGCCTTGGACGGTGGGAGCAGGATAAGGGCGCACTACGGGCGCCCGGGATTTTGCGGTGCAACTCGGCGGGCCGAGTTCGTTTCCGCTGGCAGCATTGCCGGTCAAGCCGGAAAGGCGACGGCGGCCCTCCGTCATACGCGCCCCGAGCGCCGTATGACGGAGGGCCGTTTGCGCGGGCAGGGCCGTATGACGCGTCAGAACCCGTCGGGCGCCGCGGACACCTTGCGCTTCCTGCCGCCGGACGGCGACCCCTTGGGCTTTTTCGGTTTCTCCGGGATACGCCAGACCGGTGCCGGGGCGTCATTGCGGACCTCCCCCTCGAGCGCCCGCGCGAGCAGCGCGCCCTCGGCCTCCGGCGACGTCATGCCCAGCAGCGGCCCCAAGAACGTCTCGGTGATGTCGCGGCTGGCGAGCGCCATCGGTCCCTCCGCGTCGATCACGAGCGCGCCGTTCTCGCGCGCGCTCCAGGCCATGAGCTCCGACGGGGTGATCAACGGACGGCGCGCCACGGAGAACGACTTGCCGGACGAGGAGCTCTGCGTCCCCTTGGTTGAGCTCTGCCCGGTCGTCTTGACACTGTAGTCGCCGAGTCGCTTGCTGATCTCCTCCGCCTCGCCGACGGACTCTACCGAGAGGACGACCTGGGTGCCGAGCAGCGCCAGCAGCGCGTCCGACTCTGCCCTGGAGTAGCCGCACCGCGCCTCGAGCAGATGGGTGTTCTGGAGCACGAAGACGACGTGCAGCCCGATGCTGCGGACCTCCGCGAGATCGCCGAGGAGGCGGGGGATCTTGGGGATCCCGGACCCCTCGTCGATGGCGAGCAGGGTCTCCGCCGGCAGCCTGCCGCCGGACAGGCGCGCGGTCTCGCGCAGCGCCGACAGCGCCTGCGAGAAGATGCACGAGACGAGCGCGCCGCGGTCGCCCCTGTCCGTCGCGCTGGCGATGTAGAGGATGGTCGGCTTGCGCCCGACCGATGCGAGGTCGACCTCGCCGTCCCAGAGCATGCGGCTGACGTCGTCGTCGCAGAAGGACATGAGGTAGTTGCGCGCGGTGGAGACGAGGGCCTCGCCTCCGCCGCCGTTCGACGAGGCGACGAGGAGGAACTGGCGCGCCGGGTTTCCCGCCGGCAGGTCCGCGGCGAGCTCCTCCAGCGACTTGACCGCGCTCTTCCCGTCGCGGGGCTCCAGGAGCGCGAGCACGGTCGAGAGGTTCCGCGCGCCGTCGGGGATCCGCCCGTCCGTAATCGCGAGCAGGCAGAGGCCGGTCAGCAGGTTGCGGCTGGCGTCCGTGAAGAACCTCTGGCCAGAGGAGAAGGCGTCGGGCACGATGGCGGACGACAGCTCGCGGAGCTCGGCCACGGCACCGGCGACGCTCTCGGTCCCGAGTGCCGCGATGGCGCGGTCGAGGGGGTTGAACCTCGCCGACTTGACGGGCTCGTCGAGCCGGATGGCGACGACCTCCATCCCGGTCCTCCTGGCGAGCGGCTCGGTCCATGCGCGGATCTCGGACTTCGGGTCGTGGACGATGACGGACGTCGGGATCCCGTGGGCGTTGCGGTCGATCGCCGCGGCCACGCTGACGGCAAGAGATCTCCTCGTCTTGCCTGCGCCGCTGCCCGCCCTTATGAGGCAGTGGACGGCGGGGACCATCGCGATCCCGCCACCGATGCAGCCGGCCGCCACGAGCCCCTCCGCGGCGGCCTTCCCGTCCCAGGGAGGGCAGCGCCTCGCGACCCTGGACGGCCTCGACTCGAGCCAGGCGTCCCCGTGCGTGCGTGTGGGCGCGCGGTCGCCGGCGAACGTCCCGTCGTGGAGACTCGCCCATGAGCGGGCCCAAGAAACGAGGCCGAGGATGAGGACGGCTGCCGCGACGAGGGCGAGGGCCGCGAGCATCTCTCCCATCTCGCCCGACGCCGCCGCGTCGGCGGCCGCTTCGAGGGGGTTGCTGAAGACGTGGGCGGGCTCGGGGCCCGGGTCGCCCGCGGGCAGCCGCAGTAGGGCGGAGAGGCCCGAGATGAGGGATACGGTCCACCATCTGGCGTAGGCCCAGGCGCTGACGGTCGCGACGCAGGCGACGCCGGCGGCGATGCCGTGGCCCGCGAGCGTGCTGATGAGCTCCCTTTTCATGTTGCGGTTGAAGGATTTCGGTTTCATCTCGTGATCGTCCTCTCTATCCTGTTCGCTATCTTCACTGCGGGGACGTTCGTTTGCCTGGTGCCGCCGGAGGCGAGGATCCTCAGGGCCGCGGCGATGAGCCGCAGCGCCTTCTCGCCGGCCTCGTCCCCCATGTCGCGCCCCCCGGCGTCCCGTGCGGTCTCCCTGGCGACCAGTGCCGCCATCGCGGCTGCCCGCCCGAGGGCCGGACCGGGCGACGGCGCATGCCTGAAGGCCCGGTCTGCCGTGGGACATCCCCTGAGGTCTGCCGGCTCGAGGGTCCTGCCGTGCGCGACCTTTCGCGTGAGCCTTTCGAGGCGCGCCTTCGGGATGCAGGCTCGGGCTTCGGTGGCGAACCCGGCCTCCCTCCGCCTATCCGTCGCCGGGCCGGCTGCCGGGGCGGCGCGTCGCGCCGGTATTTGTTCGCGAATCGGCGTTCTGTCCGGGACCATGACTCGCAGTGCCGCGTTCTCGCACCGGAGGCCGAGGCCGGCGGCCGCCTTGCGGGTGTAGACGTCCCGCGCCTCTCCGGTCAGGCACTTGAGGTCGGCGCACCTCTCGACCGCCTTCCTGTGGCGGTCCAGCGCGCCGGCGAGCTCGGGGGAGTCAGATGCCGCCCGGTCGAGGGCCTCCCTCAGCGCGGCGGAGACCTCCGGGTGGAAACGCCTGAGGTGGGCGGCCTCGATCCTTCCGTCCGGCGGCAGCTCGATATCGAAACGGTTCCGGTCGATGCGGGCGACGGCGTCCAGCGCGGCCTCCCTCGCGAGGTCGCGCTCGATGTAGGCCTCCCGCAGCAGCGGCGCCATTGCCTTCGAGGAGATCTCGAGCCGCGCCGCCTCCATCTTCCCCTTGGGCAACAGGGAGTCCCAGCCGCCCTCGCGGTCGACCGTGAGGATGTGGACGTGGTGGCTCGTGCCGTTGACGTGCATCGCCGCGTAGAACTCCACGCGGCTCTCGGGCACACCGGTCATCTCGGAGAAGAGCCGCGGCCACTCGGAGCGTACCAGGGCCTGCCACGCGTCCAGGCGGTCGAGGCCGGCGCCGGGGGCGATTTCGTTCGGGACCGTGACGACGGTGGTGAGCACCGCGCCGCCGTTTTGGGCGATGGCGCGCCTGGCCTCCGCCACGGGGACCGGGCCGTCCGCGCCCCAGAGGCCGCCGGTCGAGCCGGTCCTGTTCGCGGCGTAGGCGGCCAGGCCGTCCACGCCGAGCCTCCTGCCGTCGGCCTCGCTGACCTCGATGACGACTCCGCGGCGTGTGCCGGCGTATGCCGCCAGGCCCGCGGCGGACGCCCTCGCGGACGTCCCCGCGCGGACGACGGAGTGGTTGACGATGACGGGCGGGCTAGCCATCGGCGCGCTCGCGCGCGTGGAGCTTCACCTCGTCGATGCGGCCGAGGCCTGCGCGGCTGAGCTCGCCGGCCTGCGCGAGGTAGTTCTTCCAGATGTCCGCGACGGGGACGTCGTCGAGCGAGGCGTAGGAGGCCTTGAGGACGTCGGCCGACATGAGGCCGGCCATGATGGCGGCGGTCATGGGCCGCGAGAGGACCGCGGCGATGCGGTCCTCGGCGGCGTCGAGCTTGCGCTCGATGTCGAGTGTGGCGACGTCCATCCGCGCGTCGACGACGCCGCGTATGAAGCCCGCGACCTCGTTGCCGTAGAGGTCGAGCTCCTCCGCGGCGAGCGCCGAGCACAGGAGCGACCGGATCACATCGCTGACGTTGGACTTGTCGAGCTCGGCCCGCGTCTTGAGGGCGGTATAGAGCCTTGAATCGAGCTTCACGCTGACTGTTTTAGTTCCGACCATAGGGCCTCCTTATAACAAAGAGGGGCCTCTCGGACCCCATGTAATGGTCGTTTTTAATTGATGTTGGTTGACGGGCATTCAGTTCGGTCGATAGTGACTCCGATATAGCTGAGCACGCTGTCGCGGTTGATTCGCCATAACTTGCCGCACTTCACGGCTTTGAACGTCCCGTTCTGGCAGAGGCGGTAGACAGAGCGATCGCTGATGCCGAGCAGGTACGCGACCGGCAGCGGATCGACGATATCCGGCATACTGCGGAAGTCGTCGACTCCGATACGCTTTTCTTTGAATTTCATTTCGGTCTCCTTTCTGGAATTTGCCGATTTCTCTTATTTCGCAGTCTGACACGCCGCTGCCGGCATTCGTCAAAGTACGGGCAGGGCGGACGCTATGGACAAAAAAGACGTTGAAGGGTCGAGGCAACAAGAAAAGGCCCGGTTAAAGCCGGGCCTCCGAGCCACTGTTGACTTCTTTGCTTGCGACGAAGCAAATCACTCTTTATATAAGCGTCCAAGAGTTCTCATAGCCGATGCGGTGGCTACTGGGTCGGCGCTGGCGTATCTGTCGAGTGTCATCGACGCCTTCGAGTGCCCCATGAGGCTTGCGAGAGTCCTCGGGTCGATTCCGTTGGAAACGGCGTACGTTGCAAAACTGTGCCTGAGGTCGTGGAAGGTGACGGTGTTCTTGTTCAAGACACCATGGAGCTTCAAGGCCTTTGCCAGGGCCCGCCAAGCGTCGTTGATCCTGGGCGGTTTCAAGAAGGAGCCGTCCGGAAAGCCGAGGACAAACAGTTCGTCGCTGAACTCAACGCCCAGATTCGCGCATTCGGACTTCATGTCGGCCTCGCGCTTCGCAAGGTCTTTCATAAGGTCTTTCGGGCAGTTGGGGATAGCGCGCCGGCTGCTAATGCTCTTGGGGCCCTTGATATAGAATTCGTTATCTGTGTGCCCAATCGCGGCCTCGACTCGGATCGTTGCGGATTTAAAGTCCACGTTTTTCCATTTCAGGGCGCAAAGCTCGCCGCGCCGCAATCCCGTGTAGAGCGCTATCTTGGCTGCAAGCATCGCTGGGATATCTATGGAGGCGTTCAGAGTGTTCAAGACCCTGGTTCGCTCTTTGGTTGTAAGCGAATTCGGTAGACCGTAGTTCGCGTCTTCATTTTTGGGGACTTTTGCCCAAGAGGCCACGTTTTCGTCAATCCATTTCTTTCGCATTCCATATTTGAGCGAGCCTCGTAACAACCGTAGGGAATTGCAGGCGGTGGACCGTGCGTGGGTTGTGGCGATCGCCGTTATCCATTCCTGAACATCCTCTTCCGTAAGGTCTTCCAATGGGACATCACCGAGATACGGTTCGATATTCCGGCGGAGCATGCCGTGGTATCCGGTCGCCGTGGAGCGCGCGACGTCCGCGCACTCGATATCGATATAGCATGTCACGAGCTTTGAAACGGTGATACCAAGCCCCTTGGGTTTAGCTGCTTCTGCGGTGGCCTTCTCATTGAGAGATGCGCGGATGGATTCGGCCTCGAGCATGGCGGCATCGCGATGCTTATGGCTTCTGCCTTTATCGCGCCCTCGATGTTCCAAGAGCTGAGTCTTCTTATGCCAGATGCCGTTCTCCAAATAGGGGAACTGTGCGCGCCAGCGATCGTCCTTAAACTTATAAATAGACGAGGTGGTGTATTTCTCTTCCATTGTCCCTCCGTGTGCAATCGCGTGTGCAATGAGTGTGCAATTTGACTGTTTCGGAGACGTCTCAAGTGAGACTATAAGCGGAAAACGAAAGTAAAAGGCGAGGTTACGGTCGCTATAGTCGCAGATGGACGCTATTAACCAGAATGGAAAGCGATGTAATCAGTGGGTTGCAGGTTCGATTCCTGTCACTGGCTCCATGAGAGTTTCGGGCTCTGTCTCCAATTGGGACAGGGCCCGTTTCTATTTATGTCGACATGTAAGCGGGTTTGACTCCCACCAAGCTTCAGGTTTGTCTCGATCTGTAACACGGGTGGGCTGAAAACCCTCCTTATAGTTACAGATTGAGACAATGCCAAGGGTTGGCCGATAATATCTCGATCTGTAACACGAAGAGGCTGAAACCGTTCTTACTGTTACAGAATGAGACGTAAGCTGGTGTCTCTGCGTAATATCTCGATCTGTAACAGATGGGGGAGGAATAACCCTCTTACTGTTACAGATCGAGACAAAGGCCGGACCGGTCCCAGTCATCCTGGTCGAGTGAGGATTTCCGGACATACGAGGGTGGATAATCTCCCACTTTGGACTCGAAGCCACGCCAAAAGTGGGAGATTATCCACGCTCGATTCTGTCTGGGAAGCCCCGATCTCGACCTATATATAGGTGCAAATAAGCCATTATCGAAGTTCGATCCTGAAGGTGTACTCCACTACACCAAAGTGTTACCTCGGGAAACGTCACCTCAGTATTCAAAACCACCGTCCTTCATATCCAAACTCAACAAAACCGCAGGTCACAGCTATATAGATACGCCCGGCACCGTGTATCTAGAGGTTTTCGTTGACAGCCCCCAAGGTTGCATCGTATTATCTTTTTCGTTCGCGGGGGCGGCGGTCCAAAAGACCAAAGGACCTGCGGATACTTGAACGATTGGGAGTTTGCCCGAGTGGTTAATGGGGACGGGCTGTAAACCCGTTGGCTCTGCCTACATAGGTTCGAATCCTATAGCTCCCACCCGTCAAGTGCCTGTATAGCTCAGTCGGTAGAGCACTTCGTTGGTAACGAAGAGGTCACCAGTTCAAGTCTGGTTGCAGGCTCCATCCGGCGGTGTAGCTCAGTTGGTTAGAGCACACGGTTCATACCCGTGGCGTCACTGGTTCGAATCCAGTCACCGCTACCATAGGTAACACGGTGGCTTCTCAATAGTATGTTGAGAGGCCACTATGGTATAAAGGCAAAGTCCCGTCCGGGGACGACCTGTTTAGAGGAGGGCTTTATGGCCAAAGAGAAGTTTGAGCGCACTAAGCCGCATGTTAACATCGGCACCATTGGTCACGTCGACCACGGCAAGACCACGCTGACCGCTGCCATCACCAAGGTTCTCTCCGAGACCGAGGGCTGCAAGGCTGACTTCACTGCGTTCGAGAACATCGACAAGGCTCCCGAGGAGCGCGAGCGCGGCATCACGATTTCCGTCTCCCACGTTGAGTACGAGACCGCTGCCCGTCACTACGCTCACGTTGACTGCCCGGGCCACGCTGACTACGTCAAGAACATGATCTCCGGCGCTGCTCAGATGGACGGCGCTATCCTGGTCATCGCTGCTACCGACGGCCCCATGGCTCAGACCCGCGAGCACATCCTGCTCGCCCGTCAGGTCGGCGTTCCCTACATCGTCGTCTTCCTGAACAAGTGCGACATGGTCGACGATGACGAGCTCATCGACCTCGTCGAGATGGAGACCCGTGAGCTCCTCTCCGAGTACGATTTCCCCGGCGACGACATCCCCGTCATCCGTGGCTCCGCTCTGGGCGCTCTCGAGGGCGACGCCAAGTGGATGGACGCCATTCGCGAGCTCATGAAGGCCGTCGACGAGTACATCCCGACGCCTGCTCGTAACAACGACCTCCCGTTCCTGATGGCCGTTGAGGACGTTATGACCATCTCCGGCCGTGGTACCGTTGCTACTGGCCGTGTCGAGCGCGGTGAGCTCAAGCTCAACGAGCCCGTCGAGATCGTCGGCATCAAGGATACCCAGAACACCGTCGTTACCGGTATCGAGATGTTCCGTAAGTCCATGGACTTCTGCGAGGCTGGCGACAACGTCGGTCTGCTGCTCCGCGGCATCAAGCGTGAGGACATCGAGCGCGGCCAGGTTCTCTGCAAGCCCGGTTCGGTTACCCCGCACACCAAGTTCACCGGCGAGATCTACGTTCTGACCAAGGAGGAGGGCGGCCGTCACACCCCGTTCTTCGATGGTTATCGTCCTCAGTTCTACTTCCGTACCACCGACGTTACCGGTACGGTCAAGCTCCCCGAGGGCACCGAGATGGCTATGCCTGGTGACCACATCACCATCGAGGGCGACCTCATCCACCCGATCGCCATGGAGGAGGGCCTGCGCTTCGCTATCCGCGAGGGTGGCCACACCGTCGGTTCGGGCATCGTCTCCACGATCATTGAGTAAATTAGCTCTTTGATATAGCTGACTTAGAGAACCCGGCACTTATATGGGTGCCGGGTTCTTTTCTGCAATGGATATTGAGCCGTTGCTGGTGTCGAGAGGATCGATAATGGTCCTGGATGCACCGTCGATTAGCTCTCGATGGCTTCATTGATGTGTTCCAAATATGAATGGATCCACCGAGAACCAATTGACTCGAGGTTTTCATTGACAGCACTTACGTGGAGCTGATAAAGTATCAACTCGTGCCCGTACGGGGCGGAAATGAAAGGTTCAGGATACATGCGTACTCTAGTTACTCTTGCGTGCACTGAGTGCAAGCGCCGCAACTATACGACCACCAAGAACAAGTCGACCATGCCTGATCGTATGGAGATCAAGAAGTATTGCCCCTGGTGCCGTCACCACACGCTGCACAAAGAGACTCGCTAGTCTCTAGTCACATACGCCAGTAGTTCAATTGGTAGAGCATCGGTCTCCAAAACCGAGTGTTGAGGGTTCGAGTCCTTCCTGGCGTGCCAGTCATTATTCCGTAAGCTCCCACTTGGGGGCTTACGGTTTACTCATGTATAAGCGCATTGCGCGGAGGTAACCCAAATGGCCAACAAGAAGAACAAGAAGAAGGCTCAGCAGCCGGCACCTGCCAACAAAGCTGCCGCCAACTCCAAGGTTGAGGCCAAGAAGGCCGTTGCCAAGAAGAACGAGAAGGCTGCGAAGTCCAAGAAGAACGAGAAGCCTGGTTTCTTCGCCCGCACCAAGAAGTATTTCGCTTCGGTCAAGTCCGAGATGAAGCGTGTCACGTGGCCCGATAAGAAGGAGCTCGTGAACTACTCGGTTGTTGTTTGCGCTTCTCTGATCGTCGTCGGCGTCGTCATCGCTCTGCTCGATGCTGGCTTTGGCGAGGCTCTTGCTCTGTTCTCTGGATTGAGGGGCTAAACCATGTCTAAGCGTTGGTACGTCGTTCACACTTACTCTGGATACGAGAACCGCGTTAAGTCCGATCTCGAGCATCGCATCGAGACTATGGGCATGCAGGACCGTATCTTTGATATCGAGATTCCTATGGAGCGCGTCACCGAGATTAAAGAGGGTGGCAAGCGTGAGACCAAGGATTCCAAGATCTTCCCGGGTTATGTCCTGGTCCGCATGGAGATGGATGACGATGCTTGGACGTGTGTTCGTAACACGCCTGGCGTCACCGGTTTCCTAGGCGGCAACGGCAAGCCCGCTCCGCTTTCCCGCGACGAGTACAACAAGATGACTCGTCGTCCCGGTAAGGGCGATTCGCCCAAGCGCACCTCGGTTGATATTGAGGTCGGTACGTCCGTCCGCGTCACCGATGGCCCGCTTACCGACTTTGATGGCAAGGTCTCCGAGGTTAACACCGAGGCTGGCAAGCTCAAGGTCACGCTGATGATCTTTGGCCGCGAGACGCCGGTCGAGCTCGACTTTAACCAGGTCGCTGTCATCGCTTAAGTTTTCGTCCGTTCGCGCGAGCGTGCTTCTTCTGTGACTGCTCATCTCAGGAGTGCTTCTAACACGTGCGTGCTTACGATATAGCAAGTACTTCACACTCGTGATTCGAAAGGAATGACCATGGCTGAGAAGAAGGTTGCCAACGTCATTAAGCTCCAGATTCCTGCTGGTGCAGCAAACCCCGCTCCTCCCGTCGGCCCCGCCCTGGGCGCTGCTGGCGTGAACATCATGCAGTTCTGCCAGGCCTTTAACGCCGAGACGCAGGACAAGAAGGGTGACATCATCCCCGTTGAGATCTCTGTCTACGAGGACAAGTCCTTCTCCTTCATCACCAAGACCCCGCCGGCGGCTCACCTTATCAAGAAGGAGCTGAACCTCAAGTCTGGTTCCGCTAAGCCCCAGGCTGACAAGGTTGGTCAGCTCTCCCAGGAGCAGCTCACCAAGATCGCCGAGATCAAGATGCCGGACCTCAATGCCAACGACATTGACGCCGCCAAGAAGATCATCGCCGGTACCGCCCGTTCCATGGGCGTCACCATCGCTGAGTAGCGATTTCTTATGGTAACGGCGGGTGCTCCGACCGGGGCGCCCGTTAAATGTGTGCAATAGGGCACACGATACGATGTGGGAGGGCTCACGCCCGTTTAACCACAGGAGGTAATGCACATGGCTAAGCATGGTAAGAGCTATAACGCCGCTGCCGAGAAGATCGACCGCGCCACGCTCTACACCCCCCTTCAGGCTGCCAAGCTCATCAAGGAGCTCGACACCGCCAAGTTCGACGAGACCGTCGAGGCCCACTTCCGTCTGGGCATCGATACTCGTAAGGCTGACCAGAACATCCGTGGTTCCATCTCCCTGCCTCACGGCACCGGCAAGACCGTTCGTGTTGCCGTCTTCGCCGAGGGTGAGAAGGCCCGCGAGGCCGAGGCTGCCGGCGCCGACATCATCGGTTCCGACGAGCTCGTCGCCCAGATCCAGAAGGGCGAGATCAACTTCGACGCCGCTATCGCTACGCCGAACATGATGGCCAAGGTTGGCCGCATCGGTAAGATCCTTGGTCCCCGTGGCCTCATGCCGAACCCCAAGCTCGGCACCGTGACCATGGACGTCGCCAAGATGGTCTCCGAGCTCAAGGCTGGCCGCGTTGAGTACCGCGCCGACCGCTACGGCATCTGCCACGTGCCCCTGGGCAAGAAGTCCTTCTCTGAGCAGCAGCTCGTCGAGAACTACGCTGCCCTGTACACCGAGATCCTGCGCGTCAAGCCCTCTTCTGCTAAGGGCAAGTACGTCAAGTCCATCTCCGTGTCTTCCACCATGGGCCCTGGCGTCAAGGTCGATCCCGCTGTCCAGCGTGACTTCCTGGCTGAGTAACTGCTAGTTACTGCCTGAGCAAAGCAAGCATTGCTAAAGAAACCCGGTTCTGCCTTGTGCAGGACCGGGTTTCTTGCTATCGCGTCAAAACCACCACAAAGGGGACGGTCTCCCCTTTGTGGTGGTTACCAGGGTGTTCTGGCTGTTGAGGACTCGATGGCATCGTGGCGTTTGAGCTCGCGGCGCATGGTTTGCGAATTGAGCCAGGCTGCCTGCCAGCCACGGATGGGGTAGCGCGTCTGGTCGAGCTCAAACTGCGTATAGCCACAGGCGTTGATGATCGTCGTTCCACACTCATGCTGCCGCTTGCGCTGAAAATCGTAACCGTAGCTTTGGTGTACATGCCCATGCACCATGTAGTCGGCCCCCCAGGACTCAAGCGCCGTGTTAAAGCACTCAAACCCTCGATGCGGCAGATCGTCCAGATCACCCATACCGGCGGCGGGTGCATGGGTAAGCAGAATGTCGCACCCGCCGACCATCCTAACCTTACGCGACAGCTTACGCATGCGCTTGGACATCTCGCGTTCGGTGTACATGTTGGCGCCGTCGCGATAACGCATGGACCCGCCAAGGCCCGCAATGCGAATCCCTCGGTACGTGTACACGCTGTCTTCTACGCAGATACATCCGCCCGGTGCATGACGTGCGTAGCGGTCATCGTGATTGCCACGCACGTAGATGAGCGGTTTGTTGATGACCGTAACCAAAAACTCAAGATAGTCCGGGTCCAGATCGCCGGCGGACAAAATCAGGTCGACTCCTTCAAAGCGTTCCTTGCGAAAGCACTCCCAAAGGCATCGTTCTTCGGTATCGGCTATGGCAAGGATTTTCATAGGGCAGGGACTTTCGGCTCATCGTCGAGCTGCGGAATGGTGCCTACCACGTTATCCGCCAGCCAATTCATCTCGACAATCTGCGTGCTCGGCAGCGGAGGGAAGCCTTCGATCTGTACCACGCCGTTCTGGCTGTGGAGCTCGCCGCCAAAGGGGTTGATGGATCCCTCGACAATGCCGTTGCGGAGCAACTGCACGAGTTTGCGCGTCTGGTAGGGTAGGCCCGGAGCGTAACGGATGTCGATAACGCCGGAGCTCATGCCGTACCAGTAGTTGACGGCGCGCGCTTGGTTGTCATCGCTGGTCTCGTCCCACGTGCCGTGCAGAAGGCTGCGAACGATGAGCTCGTAGTAACGGCCCCAGTTCCATACCGGCATGGCGATGCCGGAAACCTTGCCATCGACCAGGCGGTGGAGTCCGTAGGCCGTGGGGTCTTCGAGCGACTTTGACATGTCAGCGCCGGTCATGACGCTCACGCCTTCGCGGCACATGGCCTCGGCAAGACCGCCGGCGGGCACATCGCCCCAGGTGAGGATAATTTGCGCGCGGGGGTCGAGCAGCGAGGCGCCGATGGCAAAGGCATTGATCTCGCTGAGCGCGCCGGATGCGAAGACCGACGCGTGGTAGCCGATGCGATGGTTGTCCGCCATGCTGGCGGCAAGGGCGCCCAGGAGGAACTTGGCCTCGTACATCTTGCCAAAGTACGAACGAACGCTTTGGTGGGGAAGGCCGATAGAGCAGTTAAGGAACCGAACCTGGGGATACTCAACGGCAGCTCTGAGCGTGTATTCCATCAGGCGGTGCGAGGTCGAGAAGATGACGCTGTCTCTATGTTTGACAGCCGTTTCCACGGCGGCGTAGAACACGTCCGGATCGTGACAGTCCTCGAACGCCTCGGTGCGCACGATACCGTCAAAGTGCTCATCGAGATACTGACGTCCTTGGTCGTGCAGACTGTCCCAGCTCGACGCCGCACAGGGGAACTCATGGATAAAGGCGATACGCAGGGGGTTGGCCGCCGAATAGACAGTCTTGCCCATAAAGAAGTTGAGCACGCCGGAGGTGGACTTGGCGGGCGACTCCTCCTCATCGACGCTCGGCGCTTCGACAAGATCGACCTTGTCCTCGTCATTTTTGCCGGCAATGACCAGCTCGCGCCAAATCTTGCACAGGCGGTTTACGACGATATCCGTCGGCGTATCCAGTAGGCGGTCCTGGTTGTACACATTGAGGTAGACGAGCATGGCGTCGGCGGGCGTAATGTCCAGGTGGTCGCCGCCTGCGCGAAGGTAGGCGCGCTTAAAGAGCAGGAAGGTGTGGCGCAGGTAGTCGACCTTTTTCTGCGGCCATTTTTCGATAAGGTTCTGACCGAGCATCTTGGCGAGCGTCTCGTAGCTTCCCTCACGCGAGAACTCGATCTCGTATAGGGGGCAGACGCGCCAAAACGCGCAGAATTCACCGTACAGGCGGCTTTCGACGGAATCCCATGTGCCGGGGTAGAGACGGGTGACCCTGACCGAAACCGTTGGAGCGTCCAGGAATTTGAGGACACTGACGCGTTTGTTGCCTTCCTGGACATAGAACCGATGCATGAACTCGGTGACGATGATGGGGTCGCGATAGCCCTCGGTTACCTGGATGTCGTAGAGGTTGGACCACTTGCGGGCGAACTCGGTGTTAAACGGCAGCAGGGGCATAAAGTTGCATGAAAAGGCGGACTGACGGCCTTTGGTGACCGTGCCGACGACCATTTCGAGCGGAATATCCCGCAGGCCGACGCTCACTCGCTGACCTAAGGGGAGCTGAGCAACCAAGCTATCGAGGTCCGTAAGGTATGGATGCTCGCTTTGGCTAATGGCGCGACGGCGTCCCTGCTCGCCGCGCTTGCGTGCTTGACGATAGGCCTCTTCCATGGTGTCTACTCCCTTAGTCGTTTAAACAACGATATGAACCATGGTACCACGAATGAAAACCACTACAAAGATGCCTGTCCCCTTTGCGGTGGTTTAGGCGATGATGGGGGCGATGGCGCGGATGCAGGCGTCGGCTGCCGTGAAAGTAGTGCTGTCGTCGCTGACGATAAAGATGATCTTTCCTTTGATGCCAAAGTCGCCGATTTCGCTAAAGAGTACGTAGGGCTCCTTGTCAAAGCCCGAGATGGGAAGCACGGCGGCCTTGGTTGCGCTGGTCAGCTCGTCTGCCAGCACGTCAAGGGAAGCCCACTTAGACGTGTCCTTTACGGCAACGGGCACGGCCACGCGCCCAAAGGGCATCAAATGCACGAGCGTGTTCTTGGAGATGTTGGAATTGGGCACAATGATGGTCTGTCCACAGGCATCCTCAATCGTTGTATGGCGCCAAGTGATGTCTTGGACAACGCCGGATACGCCGCCGACCTCGATATTGTCGCCGGGTTTGATGATGCCCATAAAGGTCACCTGCATGCCGCCGATAAGGTTTGATAGCGTGTCCTGAAAGCCGAGCGAGATGGCGATGCCGCCGACGCCAAGAGCGGCGACGAGCGCGTTTGCGTTAATGCCAAAGCAGTTGTCGAGGATAAAGCTGCCGCCAATCATCCAGATGACGGCGCGCGCGATGTTGATGAAGATACTCGATGCCGGAAGCGGGTTATCGTCTCGGTTAAGCAGATGATTCAGGGTCTTGGATACGACCTTGGCGGCGACGGCGGTGCCTATCGCCAAGATGACGGCCCAGATGATGTTGTGGACCCACCGTTGCTCAAAGAAATGAAGAATCGGCTCAAACAATTCCATGTAGGGAAAACCTCCTTATGATCGTCCAACCATGATACCCACCAAGAAGCCCGTCCGATCAAATTCGGACGGGCTTCTGTGCTCGATATAAGGTTTACGCGGCGGGGCTGCAAGGCCCGGCGGTGTAGCTTAGCGTCGACGCTTCCAGATAATGCCGAGGATGATGACGATGATGCCGCCGACAAGGCACGCGCCAACTACTGCCAGCGTGTGGTCTCCCGTTGCGGCGAGCTTACCGGTCGTCTTCTTGGTGATGACCTTCGTGGTCGTCGTGTCCGTCTTAGGCGAGGGCTTAGGCGTCGGGGCCGGTGTGGGCGTGGGGTCCACGGCTGCGGAGCCGAAGCCGATGGTGCCGGCGAGCCCGGCCATCTTGCTCTCCCAGCCGTTCTGCCCAATCAGCGCCCTCAGCGCCGCCTCGCACGTGCTCCACTCGGTGTACTTGGTGGCGTGTGCAAAGGTGGGAAAGTCGGTCGTGTTGGTAATGATGTAGTTGTTGGTGGCGACGGTATAGGTCTTGGCGGGGTCGAGCGTGCTGCCGTCTTTGGTGAGTGTGGCACTCACAATGCGCTTGCCTTCGGGCTGCGTCCAATCAATCGTCACGTTGATGCCGCCAAAGGAGAGAACGCTGCCAGAGTCATCGCGCCACTTGTACTTGTCTTGCGCCTCCTGCTCGGTGTGACCGGCCGCCACATAAGCCTGCTGAAGCTCGTAGCTGTCGTTGCAATCGTCGCTAATTTGTAGCGAGTGCTCGAGCGCTGCGAGGAAGTCCGCGCCGGTCATGGTCCAGGTCTCCACGGTGTTGCCGTAGGGCGAGATAGCGATGACGTTGCCGGCGGTCACGTTGCCCGCCGCGATACCGCCGCGGATGCCGCCAGCGTTCTCGATAGCGAGGTCTGCGCTCGTCAGGGCAAGATAGGAGCCGCAAATCACATGGCCGATGGTCTGGGCCTTGGTGGTGTCGCCCTCCTTACTGGGGCGGAAATCGGTGGTGCGCACCATCTCCCAGACGTGCGTGCCAGATGCGTTCTCGCCGTAGAAATAATTGGCAGAGCTCGTGCCGAGCACCTCGCTCGATGCGGCGCTAAAGGCATCGTCGAGTGGCTTGATTTTGTTGTTGTGGACCTCATCAAGGATGCTCTGATAGGTGGAGCCCTTGTTGGGGTCTGCCAAAAGGTCGTTGACGTTCTTGGCGGTGTAGAGCTTCTCGTCGCTGTCGTCTGCAGGGACCGTGACCGTGTCATCGTCGGTCGTCTCGGTGCCATTCGTGTCGTATTTGTACGGAATGGAAAGCAGTCCCACCTCGGCAAAGGCACTGCCCGCCTCGACAACGTGGATTGTCTTGCCGTCGGCTCCCGTCACCTTCTCGTTAAGGTTGATGTGCTCGTGGCCTGCGATAAGGGCATCGACGCCACGGAGCCGCGTGGCAAAGGTCTTTGCGTCGAGCGTGTGCGCGATACACACAACAACATCGCAGCCCTCCTTGCGCAGCTGCTCTGCCTCGGCATTGATGGCGTTCGCGGCACTCGAGAAGCTGGTGCCCGCGACCAGGTCCGCGCGCAGCGAGGAACCTAGCGACTCATCCATGGCTCCGACGACGCCGACCTTGATTTTGTAGTCGAATGTGGAGTGATCCTCGCTATCCTCCCAGGTGCGATCGAGCGTCTTCGTGATGCTCGAGCTCCATGCGCCGTTCGAGGACGTTGCATTCGCGCAGAGCATGGCGAAGGGCGTGCCGGTGGTGCTGTAGCCGGTCATGGTGCGGAGTTTGTCCGCGCCGTAGCTCCAGTCGTGGTTGCCTGGCGTGGTTGCGTCGTAGCCGTCGGCGTAGAAGGTGTCCATGAGCTCGGCGATGCTCTTGCCCTCGCTCATGGTGGCGAAGGACTGTCCGTGGAAGGTGTCGCCCGCATCGAGTAAAAGATCGGGGGCGCTGCTTTGGGCGCTATAGAGAACCGCCAGTCCGTCAAAGCCCACAGTGCCGGTGCCCTTGCTTGCGTTGTAGCTGTACTTGTAGCTGCCGTGGATATCGTTGGTGTGCATGACGGCCACGGAGCCGTCAATAGCGGCGGGCAGGTTTCCCGCGAAAGCGAGGCTTGGGATGCCTGCGAGCGCGCCGGCAAACAACGCGGCGGCCAACGCAAAGCGGGGGAGTCTTTTCATGGCAGTTTCCTTAGTTCTTAGCCAGAATGTCTGGTTGAATATCGGATTATCGACATAATATGCGAAAACCGCCGCAAGGGCGTCTGTCCCTTTGCGGCGGTTTTGACGTTTGCGCAGATAAAACCTGCCAAAATAAACCTGTCCCTTTTTGGTAGGTTTAGCTTAGCAGCATGCGGTCGTTGGCGAGCTCGCCGCCCGAGACCTCCTCGAACTTCTGCAGCAGGTCGGCCACGGTGAGCGACTTCTTCTCGTCACCGGCCACGTCGTAGATCACGTGGCCTTCGTGCATCATGATCAGACGGTTGCCCAGACGGATAGCGTCGTTCATGTTGTGCGTGACCATGAGCGTGGTCAGGTGGTTCTCGTCGACGATCTCCTCGGTCAGGTTGAGCACCTTAGAGGCCGTCTTGGGGTCGAGGGCCGCGGTGTGCTCGTCGAGCAGCAGCAGGCGCGGCCTGGTGAGCGTGGCCATCAGCAGGGTGAGCGCCTGGCGTTGGCCGCCCGAGAGCAGGCCGACCTTGGCGTTGAGACGCGTGTCCAGACCAAGGTCCAGGCGCTTGAGCAGCTCAACGTACTCGTCCTTCTCGGCCTTGGTGACGCCCCACGAAAGACCGCGACGCTGGCCGCGGCGCTTGGCGAGGGCCAGGTTTTCGGCAATTTGCATGTCGGCTGCGGTGCCGCGCATGGGGTCCTGGAACACACGGCCCAGGTACTTGGCGCGCTGCGACTCGCTCAGACGCGAGATGTCGGTGCCGTCGAGCTCAATAACACCCGAATCAAGCGGATACACGCCGGCGATCATATTGAGCAGCGTGGACTTGCCGGCGCCGTTGCCGCCAATCACGGTTACAAAGTCGCCATCGTTGAGGGTGAGGTCGACGTCGGTGAGCGCGCGCTTCTCGGTGACGGTGCCCTTGTTAAAGGTCTTCTTGACGTGCGAGAGCTTAAGCATCTGCCTCATCTCCCTTCGTGTAGGAGCTGCGGAGCTTATAGCGCTCCCAAACCACGGGCACGCACAGGGCCACGGCGACGATCACGGCGGAGAGCAGCTTCATGTCGTTGGCGTCCATGCCCAGTTGCAGCACGATGGCGCGGATGAGGAAGTACACCACGGAGCCAAAGACGGCGGAGGCCAGACGGACGGAGAACTGCGTGAGACCGCCGGGCAGCAGGCGGCCGAGCACCTCGCCGATGACGATGGCGGCAAGACCGATAACGATGGCGCCGGTACCCATGCCAATGTCGGCATACTTCTGGCTCTGGCAGATGAGCGCACCCGAAAGGCCAATGAGGGCGTTGGAGAGCACGAGGGCGATCATTTTGGTGGAGTTGGTGTTGACGCCTAGGGCGCGGATCATGTACTCGTTGTTGCCGGTGGCACGCAGCGCCGAGCCGATCTCGGTGCCAAAGAACCAGTACAGGATGGCGACGATGGCCACGGCCAGCACAATGCCTAGGATAATGGCAACAGTGGACTGCGGCAGGCCCGTCATGTTGCTGACGGATGAGAAGATAGTGCCCTTGGCAAGGATGGGCGTGTTGGACTTGCCCATGATGCGCAGGTTGATGGACCACAGACTGATCTGCGTAAGGATTCCGGCGAGGATTGCGGGAATCTCAAAGACGGTGGTCAAGATGCCCGTGACGGCGCCCGCGATGGCGCCGGCGCACATGCCGGCCAGCACGGCGAGCAAGGGGTCGACGTTATTGTTGACGATGAGTACGGCGCAGACACAGCCGCCGAGGGCAAAGCTGCCGTCGCAGGTCATATCGGGGATGTCGAGCAGGCGGAACGTGATAAACACGCCAAGCACCATAATGCCCCAGAGGACGCCCTGCGAAACGGCGCCCTGCAATGCAATGAGCATGCTTCATACCTCCTAGGATAGGGTGGACACGTGATTTTCCATAATAGCGGTACCAATGCATAAAAGAGCTGCGGACGGATGTTTTGTCTCATCCGAAACAAGCAGGGCGAACGCCGGTCTTTAGCGTTCGCCCCAAGGACTCAGATATTGAATAACGCGGCTGTGGCGCGCGTGCGGGCCCTAGACGCGTTACCGCGCACGGCGCTACTCGTCCAGAGCGGAAAGGTCGATACCCAGAGCCTCGGCCATCTCGTCGTTCTTGACGACGACCAGGTCCTTGCTCGAGAGGTGCTTGATCGGCATATCCTCGGGCTTGGCCTCGCCCTTCAGGATCTTAACGGCCATCTCGCCCGCGGCGTAGCCCAGGTCCTTATAGTTGATGGAGAGGGTGAACAGGCCGCCGGCCATGCACATACCCTCCTCGCCGGTCACGAAGGGGAGCTTATTCTCCTTGCAGATCTGGCCGACCTGCGAAGCGCCCGCGGCGATGGTGTTGTCAGTGGGGGAGTACAGCGCGTCGACCTTGCCCACGGCAGACTCGACGACGGACTGAATCTCGTTGGAGCTCGAGACGGTGAAATCGGTGTACTCGAGGCCCAGCTTGTTGAGCTCCTTCTTGGCGGCTTTGATCTGGACGTCGGAGTTGGACTCGGCGGTGCAGTAGAGCAGGCCGACCTTTTTAACGTCGGGCAGGACCTTCTGCATCATCTCGAGCTGCTCGGCGACTGGGGTGAGGTCGGAAGCGCCCGTGACGTTGGTGCTGGGCTTGTCGTTGTCCTGGACCAGGCCGGAGGCGGCGTAGTCGGTGATGGCACAGCCCACGATGGGGATATCGGCCGTGGCGCCGGCGGCAGCCTGCGCGGCGGGCGTGGCGATGGCATAAATCAGGTTGACGTTGTCGCCCACAAACTTGTCGGCAATGGACTTACACGTGGACTGGTCGTTCTGGGCGTTCTTCTGGTCGATCTTGACCTTAAGGCCGCTCTCCTTGATGGCCTTGACAAAGCCGTCGTTGGCGGCATCGAGTGCGGAGTGCTCGGTGAGTTGCAGAACGCCGATGGTGTAGTCGGAACCGGCGGCAGCAGAGCCGGAACCAGAGTTGCCGCCGCATCCGGCGAGCGGGGCGAGCGCGAGCAGACCGGCGGAGACCAGAAGGCTCCTGCGGCTGATGGTGATGTCCTTCATATCATTACCCCCAGTATAAAAATGGCTGGAAACACTGCACTGGGACAAAGTGCAAGTGGAACTATAGTAGCGCTGATGTCCATTTTTACAACAGCCTGGCGGGTTTTTTAATACAGAATCGGATGGGCGGTACGGGTAGTCGAATGGGCGGCGGAGGGTCTTATGCGGCGGAGGAGGCATCGTCCTCGTCCAGGACGGCGAAGAGCTTCTTGCCGTCGAGGAGACGTGTGGTGACGTTTCTCATGCGGCCGATCTCAACGGTACGCAGCGTGTCGTCGGCGCCTCGCGCGTCATAGACCGTTCCCAGCAAATACGAGATGCCGTCTCGTTGCTTGATGGCAAAGGGCCGGAGTGTCATCCGCGCCACTTCGACCTCTCCGCGTGCCGTGACACTCGAAATATCAAAACTCACCGTGGTTCCGTGGTCGATGGCCTGCTCGATGAGCTCGCAGGCATCGATGCGCTTGACGGGCTTGCGTATGGCCTTGGTGGATTTGTCGCCTGCGCTTGGAGCAGGCTCGGGTGCATCGAGGTAGCCGCGAACGTCGGCACTCGCCATGGCGACCAGGTGCTGCGCCATGCTTTTTCGAATGGCGATGGGCGTAGAGCGGTTGCGCATGACCATGCCGTGGAGCCGGATGATCTCTTCGTCGGTGAGCGGACGGGTAAGAAGTTTGTAGCCCACGCCGCGTTTGTACTCAATTTCGTATCCGGCATGGCGAAGCGCGGAGATGGCGGTGTAGATGCTGCGCCGCGCCGCCGAGATGGGCATGCGGGCGGGGTCGTCGGGATGGGCGAGGCGCCGGATCAACTCATCGGAAAGCATGGCCTTGTCTTCGCCGGTGTTTTCGCTCAAGAGCTGCAGGATACGAACGGCGCGATAGGCTGCCATCGAGGCGGCGCCTCTCGTCGTGGTGTCGTAGGTTTCAACAGCGGCTTCGGTCATCGTGCCCACGTCCTTTCCGTTTTGGGTGGCGACGGTATGGAGCCTAGGACGTGGGGCTTTCCCAGGGGCGCAGAGCGCTCTGGGCGGTCGGTAGTCGTCGGCAAACGGCGGGTTGAGTTTTCAACAGCCCTGCTCAACTGACCAAAACCTTGCCAAAAGCTTGACGGATGCTGTTGAAAAAAGCGTCTCTCGACTGATGTCGAGAGACGCTTATGCGATGAGCATTGGCGTGTGGCGACGCGAGCTAGCGTCCGACGATTAGAAGTCGGCGTTGCCCACGGTGCGCGGGTGCGGCAGGACGTCGCGGATGTTGCCCACGCCGGTCAGATACATGACCAAGCGCTCGAAGCCCAGACCGTAGCCGGCGTGCTTGCAGGAACCGTAGCGGCGCAGGTCAAGGTAGTACTTGTACTGCTCGGGATTCATGCCCAGGTCCTTGATGCGGGCCTCGAGCAGATCCAGGCGCTCCTCGCGCTGGGAGCCGCCGATAATCTCGCCGATACCGGGCACCAGGCAGTCGGCGGCGGCGACGGTCTTGCCGTCCTCGTTCATGCGCATGTAGAACGCCTTGATCTCGGCCGGGTAGTCGGTCACAAAAGTCGGTCGCTTAAAGTGCTCCTCGGTCAGGAAGCGCTCGTGCTCGGTCTGCAGGTCGATGCCCCAGCTCACGGGGTAATCAAACTGGTGGCCAGCAGCGACTGCCTGCTCCAGGATCTCGACGGCCTCGGTGTAGGTAACGCGGGCAAAGTCGGAGTTGGCGACATGGTCCAGGCGCTCGAGCAGACCCTTGTCCACAAACTTGTTGAGCATATTGAGCTCGTCGGGGCAGGTTGCCATAACGTCCTTGAGGACGTACTTGAGCATGGCCTCGGCGTTATCCATGTAGTCGTTCAGGTCGGCAAAGGCCATCTCGGGCTCGATCATCCAAAACTCGGCGGCGTGGCGCGTGGTGTTGGAGTTCTCGGCACGGAAGGTGGGGCCAAAGGTGTACACGTCGCCAAAGGCCATGGCAAAGTTCTCGGCATTGAGCTGGCCGGACACGGTGAGGCTTGCATGCTTGCCAAAGAAGTCCTGGCTCCAGTCGACCTCGCCGGACTCGGTGAGGGGCGGATTTTTGGGGTCGAGCGTGGTCACGCGGAACATCTCGCCGGCGCCCTCGCAGTCACTCGTGGTGATGATGGGGGTGTTGACGTAGACAAAGCCCTGCTCCTGGAAGAAGCGGTGAATGGCGGCAGCCGCGACAGAGCGGATGCGGAACACGGCGCGGAACAGGTTGGTGCGCGGGCGCAGGTGCTGCTGGGTGCGCAGGAACTCGACGGTTGCGTGCTTCTTCTGCAGCGGGTAATCCGGGGCGCTCGTGCCCTCGACCTCGATGGAGGTGGCAGAAAGCTCGAAAGGCTGGGGCGCATCGGGGGTCAGCTTGACGGTGCCGGTGCAAATGAGTGCGGCCGAGACGTTTTGATGGGCGATCTCGTCGTAGTTGTCGAGTGCATCGCGGTTCATGACGACCTGCAGGTCGCGGAAGCAGCTGCCGTCGTTGAGCGTAACGAAGCCAAAGTTCTTCATGTCGCGGACGGACTTGACCCAGCCGGCAACGGTGACGGTTTGGCCGCCGAGCGACTCGGCATCGGCATAGAGCTGCGCGATTTTGGTGCGGTTCACGTATCCTCCCATAACGGTTGAATGATAGTTATCCATACAGTTCGATATTCTAGCAGCTCGGCTCATTTGGGCTATACAGATAAGGCATTGGCGGGATGGTTTTTCAAACGAAAAGCGCCCGCGGCCAAATGGTCGCGGGCGCTTGACGAGGTGCCTTTTGGCTGTGTGCGCGGGACCTGGCTACTTGGTCTTGGCTACCAGCAGCGGGTCGCCAAGCTTGACGAGCGGGTTGCCGCCGATAAGCGTGCCAGACTCGCCGACGTGGTCGATGCTCTTGAGGCGGTCGAGCTCAGAGATGATGACGGTCACGATGTCCTCGTGACCGGCGGCCTTGATAGCGTCGCGGTCGAAGCTGATGAGCGGCTGGCCGGCCTTGACCGTGTCGCCCATCTCGACGAAGCGGGCAAAACCCTTGCCGTTCATTTCCACGGTGCCCAGGCCAACATGGATGAACACGCGAAGACCGTCCTCGGTGATCATGCCGATGGAGTGGTTGGTGACGGTGGTGGCGCCGATACGGCCGTTAGCGGGGGCGTAAATGGTGCCGGTAATGGGCTCGATGCCGTAGCCCTGGCCGAGCATGCCCGAGGCGATGGTCTCGTCGGGAACCTCACTCAGATTGACGAGCACGCCGTTGACAGGAGCGTAGATGACGCCTTCGCGGGTGGCGAAGCTTGCTGCGGGCGGAACGGACGCCTCGCCCGACGAAGTGAACGTGGACTTGAGCGAATCGAGCAGACCCATAGATGCCTCCAACGTATCAGGCGCGCATGTTGCACGCGTGTGGTTTGCCGGAAACGTTTCGTACGTGTTTCCCAGCACGGTCAGCGCTCCTATTTTACGCTGTCCAACGATACCTCTGAACAGCGATTTTGTGATATATCAGTTGAAGGCCAACTTATTGCGGGGGTGTTTCTGCGCCGCGGGCTCAAGTGGGGTACGCTAAGGTGCGAAAAACGAGTGCGCACGAATCGCACGGAGGGAGCACCTATGATTATTGAGAACCATGCGCTGTGGGGCGAGGAGCCGACCGAGGATTATCCGGCGACGTTTACGTATCTGGGTGCCGAGCCGCTGCCCGACAAGCCCAATGGCCGCCGCCCCGCGGTGATTATCTGCGGCGGAGGTGCGTTTACGCATATCGCTCCGCATGAGCAGGATCCCGTGGCGTTTGCGTTTTTGGATCACGGTTACCAGGCCTTTGTGCTCAACTATGTGACGAGCGGCACGGGTGACGTAAGTTTTCCGCACCCGCAGGCAGATCTTGCCAAGATGGTCGCCACGGTGCGTGCGAATGCCGACGAGTGGCATGTCGATCCCAAGCGCGTGTGCGTCGTGGGCTTTTCTGCGGGCGGTATGATCTGCGCCTCGCTGGCAACACAATGGAAGGCTGGTCCCTTCGCGGGCCTGGCAGGGGCGCGTCCGGACGACATTCGTCCCGATGCCGTAGTGCTGGGCTATCCGCTGCTCGACTTTGCCTATGTGCGCGACATGCAGACGCGCGACCCGCGCATCGACCTGCGCGTGCCCAAGACGGGTGGCAAGACGGGGCGCGATCTGCTCAACGACTACCTGTCGATGGTGACGGGTGGCGAGGCAACTGACGAGCATTTGGCCGATATCTGCCCCACCACACATGTTTCGCGTCAGATGCCGCCAACCTTTGTGTGGGGCGTGTCCGACGACAAGACGGCGCCGATCGCACAGGTCTACCCGTTTGCCCAGCGCATGGCCGAGGAGGGCGTCGTATGCGAGATGCACGTCTTTGACCAAGGTGGTCACGGCCTTTCGCTCGGCAACGCCAATACCGCGGTCGATAACGAGGACAAGCAGGTGGCGGTCCGTCCATGGATTCGCCTAGCCTTCCGCTTCCTGGAGCGCCACGGTTTCTAGACCGCGCAGCACGAGAGTGGATAATCTCCCATTTTTGGTCTGCTTTTCGACAAAAACGGGGGATTATCCACTCTCGTGAGATGGGCGTCTGATAGCTTTCCTTGTTGTATTTCTACCAAACGGTGAACTGGGCGTTTTCCGTGTTCCAATGGACATCGCGAACGTAGTCGCGCACGCCCGTCGCGTCTCGTGCTTCGAACAACTCAAGAATATGAGCATGTTCGTTGTTGGCTTTATTGAGCAGTTTGCAAGCCGTCTCTTGGTCAACAGTCTCGTAATCGCGCTTGATAAAGCAACGCTCGAGCTGCGAGATCATATCGCGCAGACGGTCGTTGCCACAGCGGTTGAAGTACGTAAGGTGAAAGTCTCGCTGAATGTCGTCATACTTACGGATGAGACCGCCTTGGATCGCGAGGTCCATGGAGCCGACGAGAAATTTCAGCTGCGTAATATCGTCGTCAGTTAGATTCGGACAGGCGAGATATGCGGCCTGCCCGTCGAGCGGCCCCATAATCTCAAAGACTTCAACGGCGTTTTGCTGATCGAACCCACGGACGCGGAATCCGCGGCGGGGGAGATTGTCCAGATAGCCGTCGCTTGCGAGCTGGATGAGCGCTTCGCGGACCGGCGTGCGCGACACGCCCATGGCATCGCAGATCGCCTGCTCGCTCAGCCGGTCGCCGGCCGAAAGCTCGCCGGCGTCAATACGGCTCGAAATATAGTCGTATACGTGGTCCTTCAGGGGCTTTCTGAGCGTTTCCATGAGCCTATGTTCCTTAACGGTATATTTCTAAAAGCAAATACGTTTCACTTGAATAGCTCAGTTGAATTATAGAACGACCAGCTAAATCATGCTACTTTGCGCCGATACGTAAGAATACGCTTACCGAAGAATACCTACCGTTCAGGATTGTATACAATATACAAAACAGGAAAACCGCCCTAAGATAAAGCCATCGAAAGGAAGGCGGGCGCGAAGAAGTCCCGCTCTCTGCTAAGAGATCCAAGGAGGATCATCATGACCAAGTTCAGCCACGTCATCATCCGCCGCCCCGGCAAGTCCCTGAGCAATGGCATCACGAGTGCCCCCGAGCTTGGCCAGCCCATCTACGAGCGCGCCATCGAGGAGCACTACGATTATGAGCATGCGCTCGAGCAGTGCGGCGTTGACGTGTCGGTGCTGCCGGCACTCGAGCAGTATCCCGACAGCTGCTTCGTCGAAGATCCGGCCGTTATCACTCGCTGCGGCGCCATCATTACCAACCCCGGCGCCGATAGCCGCAACGGCGAGAAGGACGAGATTGAGCCGGCCGTCCGTCGCTTCTTTGACGACGAGCATGTCAAGCACATCGTTTCTCCGGGCACGCTTGACGGCGGCGACGTCATGATGGTCGGTGACCATTTCTACGTCGGTCGCTCCGCTCGTACCAACGAAGAGGGCATTCGCCAGTTCTGTGAGATTCTCGAGGGCTGGGGCCTCGAGGGTTCTGAGGTTCCGCTGGAGGAGGTCCTGCACCTCAAGACGGGCGTCAACTACATCGAGGACAACAACATGCTCGTCTCTGGTGAGTTCATCGATAAGCCTGACTTTGCCCAGTACAACAAGATCGTCGTGCCCGAGGACGAGGCGTACGGCGCCAACTGCATCTGGGTCAACGGTACGGTCATCGTTGCCGAGGGCTATCCGACTGTGCTCAAGGCCGTGCAGGATCTGGGCTACAAGACACTCGTCGTCGACACCTCCGAGTATCGCAAGGTCGACGGCGGCCTTTCTTGCCTGTCGCTGCGCTTCTAACGCGATAGCTGTAACAGTCTGATGATCGCTTGACCGATGGCCCGGCACCCGATTCGGGACGTCCGGGCCATCTTTCGTTCGATCACATGATGAAGGGGGTGCACATACAATGGCCTCTAAAACTTCTAACGACGAGATTATCGACCCCAATGGTCTGGATCTCTTCCGTCTGACCATGATGGTCATCACTGCGAGCATCTGCGGCGGTATCTTTTCTCTTGCCGGCGATATGGCGGCAGGCGGAGCCAATACCGGTGCGGTTATCGTCTCGTGGGGAATTTGCTTTATTGGCGTCTTTGCGTTGATGATGGTGTTCAACGGTTTGTCTCAAGCCCGTCCCGACCTGACCGGTGGCATCTATGCATACGCTGCGGCCGGTTTTGGCGATTACATTGGATTCAACTCCGCCTGGGGCTACTGGATCAGCGCATGCCTTTCCAACGTGAGCTTTGCACTTTTGCTGTTTAGCGCGCTGGGCTATTTCTTCCCTGCGTTTGGCGCGGGCAACAACCTGCTTTCTATCGTCTGCGCCAGCGTGTTTTTGTGGTTCCTTACCGCCCTTGTGCTTCGTGGCGTTAAGGAGGCTGCGGGCATTAACACGATTGTCACCTTGGCGAAGCTGGTGCCGCTGGGACTCTTTGTGCTGAGCATTGTGCTCCTGGGCAAGTTCAACGTCGATATCTTTATGGACAACTTCTGGGGAGAGCCGGCTGGTCCTGGCTTTGGCGAGCAGGTTGTCTCGACCATGATTGCCCTTGTCTGGGTCTTCACGGGCATCGAGGGCGCCGTTGTCATCTCGGGCCGCGCAAAGTACGTGCGTGACGTCGGTCGCTCGACGGCGCTCGGATTTGCGGCGGTCTTTGTCCTGTATTTGATTATTTCTATGCTGTCGCTCGGCATTATGCCGCGAGAGGAGATGGCACAGCTTGCAACGCCCTCCATGGCGGGAATTCTCGAGTGCGCAATCGGTCCGGTTGGTGCTGCCATCGTAAACCTTGGCGTTATCCTTTCGTTGGTCGGCGCGCTGCTGGGCTATGTCATCATTGCGTCCGAGACGCCGTTCGAGGCGGCGCGCCAGGGATCCTTCCCGCTGGCGTTTGCCAAGACGAACAAGCACGACGCCCCGGTGGTAACGGTTCTCGTGAGCTCCGGCATTACGCAGCTCTTCTTGATCGTGTCGTATGTGGCGGCGAGCACCTACCAGTTCTTCTATAGCTGCGCAGTCAACACGATTCTGGTTCCGTATGTCTGCTCGGCTGCCTATTACATGGTGATTGGCTGGAAGAACGAGCATCTGGACGGGCCGCATGCGCCCAGCGTCGGCAAAGCCCGCTTCTTCGGTACGCTCGGCTTCATCTACACATTGTTCCTGGTGTGGTCGACGGGTCTTCAGGGCGTTATGATCACGACGATTCTTTTTGCTCCGGCCATTCCCGTTTATATGCTGGGCGAGCGAGGCCGCGGTAAACCGGTGCTTCCGCATCTGCACGACAAGCTGATCGCAGCGGTGGTCATTGTCGTGGCAATCATTTCGCTGTATCTGCACTTTGCCGGCATTGCGCCGATAGTCTAAGACTGCGGCAAGCTTCATCGCTTGGTAAGCCGACGGAGGCATCGCGTGCCGGTGCCGTTCGGTAATCCATAACTGACGTGGGCCTCTGTAACGTGCCTTTGTGAGCGCCCACCAAGCCCGCGCAGGTGACATTTGTTGCCAGCGCGGGCTTTTGTTGTTGCGGCGAAATGCTGCCGGCAGCTGGGGACGTTCCTATTGTGCCGGCACCCTGGGACACTCCTTGGATGTTCCGCATGCGACGGAGGGAACGGATCATTTTGTCGAGGGGCGGGCGGCTGCTTCGGTCCTCGGGGAAACCGCGTCCCGTTTCGAGAGCAGATTCCGGGCCGCAGTTTCCCCGAGGGCTCCATTGGGAAATTGCATCCCAGTCTGAGCGCCGATTCCGGGCTGCAGTTTCCGCTAGATGCCTCAACCGGAAAGCCCATCCCGTTTAGGTGTTCCGGAGTGGGATTCGGTTTCCGCAGCAGGCCCGTCTGGGAAGCAATGGCCCAGAATCCCCCCTGCACCGATCTGTTGATTGAACATCGTTGCATGTTCGCGCTATCATGCATGGTTAAAATTGGTTAGCCATGGCAAACGGTTAGCCATGGTGAACATAAATACAACGCCCTATGGGCGCCGGGGGAGGAACACGGACGTGAAGCTCGATACACTCGAGATTGGAAAGGACGCCGTTGTCGCATCGGTGGCATCGGACGATCAGGCACTCCGACAGCATATTTTGGACATGGGCCTAACGCCGGGCACCGAAGTCACCATGATGAAGTACGCCCCCATGGGCGACCCGCTCGAGATTCGCTTGCGTGGCTACGAGCTCACGCTGCGCAAAGACGATGCCGCGCGCATCGAGCTCGTGGGCGTGCACGACACCGATACCGGCCCGCGCGTTAACGCCGCAATCGGTACGACGGAGCACCCGGCACTCGGCGAGGGGACGTATTCGCCCCGTGCGGCAAAGACGGCTGTGCCCGAGGGCGCACCGCTGCATTTTGCCCTCGCCGGCAACCAAAACTGCGGTAAGACCACGCTGTTCAACCAGCTGACGGGTTCCAACCAGCACGTCGGCAACTTTCCCGGCGTGACGGTCGACCGCAAAGACGGCGCCATCCGTAACCACCCCGAGGCGAGCGTCACCGACCTACCTGGTATTTATTCGCTGTCGCCATACACGGGCGAGGAAGTCGTCAGCCGTCAATTTATCCTGGATGAGCATCCCGACGCCATCATCGACATCATCGACGCTACCAACATCGAGCGCAATTTGTACCTGACGCTGCAGCTTATGGAGCTCGATCGCCCCATGGTCATCGCGCTCAACATGATGGACGAGGTGACGGCCAACGGCGGCGCCGTGGACGTCAACCTGCTCGAGAGCCTGTTGGGCGTGCCTGTTGTCCCCATTAGCGCTGCCCGCAACGAGGGCATCGGCGAGTTGGTTGATCATGCCTTGCACGTGGCGCGGTTCCGCGAGCGCCCCGGTCGCCTGGACTTCTGCGCGCCCGATGGCCCGGACGGCGGCGCGCTGCATCGCTGCATCCACGGCATCGCGAACCTTATCGAGGACCATGCCGCGACGGCGCATATTCCGGTGCGTTTTGCGGCGACCAAGCTGGTTGAGGGCGACGAGCTGGTAACCGAGGCACTTCACCTGGATCGCAACGAACTCGACGCCATCGAGCACATCATTACCCAGATGGAGGGCGAGGCCGGCACCGATCGCCTGTCCGCGCTGGCCGATATGCGCTTTAGCTTTATCGGCGACGTGTGCGGGCGTTGCGTCGTCAAGCCGCACGAGAGCCGCGAGCACGTGCGCTCCGTCAAGATCGACCGCATCCTGACGGGTCGCTATACGGCCATCCCGGCGTTCCTGGTGATCATGGGCCTCGTTTTTTGGCTGACGTTTGGCGTGATCGGCGCGGCGTTGCAGGGACTCATGGAGGACGGCATCGCTGCCATCATCGCCTCGGCCGATGCGGGTCTCAAAGCGTTCGGCACCAACGATGTGGTGCGCTCGCTGGCTGTCGACGGCGTGCTTACGGGCGTGGGCAGCGTGCTGGCCTTCCTGCCGATCATCGTCGTGCTCTTCTTGTTCCTCTCCATTCTGGAAGACTCCGGCTACATGGCGCGTGTGGCCTTTGTCATGGATAAGGTGCTGCGCCGCTTTGGTCTGTCGGGCCGCAGCTTCGTGCCCATGCTCGTTGGTTTTGGCTGCACCGTGCCGGCTATCATGTCGACCCGTACGCTCCCATCCGAGCACGACCGCAAGATGACGGTCATGCTCACGCCGTTCATGAGCTGCTCGGCCAAGTTGCCGGTCTACGGTCTGCTGTGCGGGGCGTTTTTCCCGCAGGCGACGGTACCCGCCATGGTCTCGCTCTATCTGATCGGCATCGCGGTCGGTTGCATCGCGGCTTTGGTGCTCAATCGCACGGCATTTAAGGGCGACCCGGTACCGTTTATCATGGAGCTTCCCAACTACCGCCTGCCGAGCGTCAAGACGACGGTGATGCTGGCATGGGATAAGGCAAAGGACTTTATCACCAAGGCCTTCACCATCATCTTTGCCGCTACCGTGGTCATCTGGTTCCTTCAGACGTTCGACATTCGCTTTAATGTGGTCGCCGATCAGTCGCAAAGCTTGCTTGCCGGTCTGGGTAGCATCATCGCGCCGGTGTTGGCCCCGCTCGGTTTTGGCGACTGGCGTGCATCCACGGCGCTCGTCACGGGACTTATTGCCAAAGAGAGCGTCATCTCGACGCTCACGGTGCTTTTGGGCGCAACCTCTCCCGCGGCACTGTCAGCCATGTTTTCGCCGTTTACCGCCTACGTGTTCTTGGTCTTTACGCTGCTGTACCCGCCTTGCGTGGCGTCCATCGGCGCCGTCAAGAGCGAGTTGGGCGCGCGCTATGCCGTTGCCGTGTTCGCGTTTCAGGTGACGGTCGCCTGGATCGTGGCGTTTGTCGTGCATTCGGCGGGCATATTGCTGGGGTTGGCTTAGGGGCGCGTTGATGCTCCGCGCTTTTGGGCGAGCAACAATTCAATAAATATGAGCCAAAATACCGGTAATTGTCGGCCTGCGGGGACTGTCCTACGCTGCAGGTTGCCGTTCGCTGCCTATTTGCTGCCGTTTACGGATTCGTAAATACTTGCAATCGTCGGTCGATTTAACCGCATTACGCGATGCCGATGCGCATTTTGTGTGCCCCTTTCTACAATCACTTTGTGTCTATTGCCGAACATGTCTTCCGTTTCGCCTGTGTGGGGACGTGGGGTGCAATAGTCGTTTGTAGAGGCTCATTGAGGAGGGAATTGATGAAAGAAAAATTCCAATCGTTCGGAAAGGCAATGCTCGTTCCGATTACGCTCATTGCCATTTCCGGTCTCTTTTTGGGTATCGGTAGCGTTTTTACGACCGAACTGACCCTTGTGTCCCTTGGCGTTAATTGGGACTGGTATGCCGCTTCGCCGCTCTTTACGTTCTTCTCGGTATTTAAGGGTCTCGGCGAGGTAATCATTGGAAACCTCGGTGTTTTGTTTGCCGTCGGCTGCGCCTTCTCCTTGTCTCGCAAAGAGAAGGGCTGGGCTGCCTTTTCTGCCCTTGTCTGCTATCTCACCATGCTCAAGACGGTTGAGATTCTGCTTGGAGCAGCTGGCTTGGCTGCCGACAATACAACGGTGGAAGCTCTTCAGAAGGTCGGCCTTACGTCCATTCAGGCGAGTGAGCAGTCCGCACTCTACACTACCTCGCTCGGCTTTTTTGGCTACAGCTCTGGTGTCTTTGGCGGCATTATCGTGGGCTGCCTGGTCGCCTGGATCACCGGCCGTTTTTACAAGACCAAGCTTCCAACGGCGCTGGCGTTTTTTGCGGGCAGTCGAACGGTTCCCATTGTATCGCTGGTCGCCGGTGGCGTCCTGGGCGGCATCATGTACTTCGTTTGGCCCGTCATCGGTGGATGCTTCTCGGGTATTGCGACGTTCGTGAAAGGCTCCGGTCTGGTCGGTACGTTTGTCTATCGCTGGGTGCTCGAGAGCCTTGTGCCGTTTGGCTTGCATCCGCTGCTCGAGACGCCCATGTATTGGACTGAGCTTGGCGGCTCCATGGTCGTCGACGGAACGCGCGTGGTGGGCAATAGCGCTATTCAGCTTGCACAGCTCGCTTCTCCCAGTAGCGACAAGCTCTTGGTTAGGGCCTTCATGGCTGGCTATGGCATTAACGATTACGCGTTGTTCCCGGGCATCGCCCTTGCTATGTGGTCTTGTGCCAAGCCCCAGAACCGCAAGAAGGTTGCTGGTCTTTTAATCCCCACAGTGATTTCGACTGTTTTCTTTGGCGTTACGGAGCCTATTCTCTTTACGTTCCTGTTTGCCGCCCCCTGGCTCTACTTTGGCGTTTACGCTCCGCTTTCCGGACTGGGTGAAGTTCTCTCGGAGGCAATGGGCGTTTCGGTGTACCAGGGAAATATCAAGGATCTGATCCCATTCTTATTCCGCCCCGAGAAGCTTAATCTGCTTCCGTACCTTATTCTGCTCCCCGCCTTTTTCCTGGCAGCTTTCTTCCTCTTCCGGTTCTTTATTACTAAGTTCGATATCAAGACGCCCGGTCGAGACGATGGTGACGATATTGAGTTGATCAACAGCAGAGCCGAGTTCGAGGCAAAGGCCGCTGAGGCAAAGGGCGAGTCTGATAGCACTCCCGAGAAGGCAGTCCAGGGCCGTGCGACCAAGGACAGCGCGCTTGCTGTTGGCATTGTCGAAGCGCTTGGTGGAGCCGACAACATTGATGATCTTGACAACTGCATCTCACGTCTTCGCGTGATTGTCAAGGATGGTTCTAAGGTTGCAGACGACGAGGTGTTCACCAAGAATCTTGAAGCTATGGGCGTTATCCGCCTGAGCGACAAGGCAATCCAGGTCATTTACGGTCCTCGTGTCGGCGAAGTCGCTTCTGAGGTGCACGAAGTTCTCGGTGACGAGTAAAACGCGCAAGTGGCTTTCAATTGCATAGCGCAATTCCAGGGCTTGGCTTCCTATCGCATGATTTAGGGAGCCAAGCCTTCTTGTTTTAGATTGTCAAGGCAGATACTCAATAGTTCTTCGAATGCGAGAATACAACTTCCGGTAAAGCAGTTAGGCTTAACGTTCTTAAGATCCATTGGGTGATCGTCATGTATCGTAAAGATCGCGTCTGCCGTCTTGGCGAGCTCGCTGTCTTCGTTGCCGGTAAACGCGAGGGTCGTAATGCCCGCGTCGTGGCATGCCCTTGCGGTTTCCAGGATGGCTTCTGTCTGGCCCGATTTGGATATGAGCATCATGCAGCTGAGCGTATTTCGGTTGGATTCGACAAACTGATCGGTTTCTAGGAAGTCCTGTATAACGGCCAAAAAGCCAAGTCCAACGAGCTTGGTCGCCATGTACTGCGCGACGATGCGTGAGAAGCCCTCTCCGTTTACTCCGATCATTCTGTTGCGATGCAGGGCGGCGATGAATACGTCTACATCTCCGGTGTGGCATACGAAGTGGACGCTACTGTCTTTGAGTGATTGATTCATTTCGCGGGAGACATGCTGAAGGTGCTTGAGATCGTACATCATTTCGCGGTAGCCACGGTAGCCGAGCTTTTTCGAAAGCCTGATGACTGTCGTCATGCTGGTAAAGCATGCCATGGCGACGGGTTTTATGCCAATATCATCGAGGGTGTCGATATTGTTGAGTAGGTATTCGAGTACGCTTTGCTCGGTTTCGGATAGCTTTGCGGCTGAGTAGAGCTTGGAAATCTGCTTTTTATCAACCATCGGTGCTCCCTTCCCGCCGGACGTGTGCGGCCGCTTCCGTTGCGTAAATAATAACTCCTTGGGGAATTCCTTTCCTGCCTTGCAGCCGGGGCGGGAAGCGGCCCTCCATGCTGGATACAATATCCATACACAGGCGAACCATGCAATATTGAATGTGCTAATTGGGGGTTTCGATATGAAACTTACGGTCATAGGGGGCGGTGGCGTCCGCTCCATGTTTTTGGCAAAGAGCATAGCCCAGCAGGCGTCATCGCTTGGAATCGATGAACTTGTGTTTATGGACAATGATCCCGAGAAGCTGCGCATCTACGGTGGCCTTGCCGCCCATGTCTCGGGCATGCTTTGCCCCACGCTTAATTTTTCACTGACGGGCGATGCAGTCGAGGCCGTTAAGGACGCCGATTACGTGATCACGACGATTCGCGTCGGTGGGGACCATATGCGCGTTCGCGATGAGCGCATTGCTCTTTCACATGGGGTTCTTGGCCAGGAGACGACTGGCGCAGCCGGCGTGTCTTTTGCCATGCGCTCCGTCCCTGCGCTTGCTTCGTATTGCGAGTTAATCAAGAAGTACGCAAAGCCGGGCGTCAAGGTGTTTAACTTTACTAATCCCGCTGGCGTCGTATCTCAGGCCCTACGCGATATGGGCTATGATTTTACTTATGGCATTTGCGATGCCCCCTCGGGCATGTTGCATCAGTTTGCCGAGTATAAAGGCGTTGATCCCGCATCGGTTCAGGGCGAGTGCTATGGACTCAACCACCTCTCGTTCTTCCGCAATGTGACGGTTGACGGCGAGGACATCATGCCCGACTTGATCCACGACGACGGGGCATATGCTCATACAGATCTTAGGTTCTTCGAGAAGGACCTCGTCCTAAATCGCGGATGCGTGCCAAATGAGTACCTATACTATTTCTACTATCGCGAGCGCGCCGTTGCCAACGTTCTCTCTTCGCCCCAGACGCGCGGCGAACTAATTGAAGAAATTAATCGAGAAATGACGAGCGAGCTTGCATCTATCGATATTGAGAACGACTTCGAAAAAGGCCTCGCGTGCTTTGAGAAGTGGTACGGAATGCGCGAAAACAATTACATGGCGGCCGAGACGGGTATTCATCGCGACAAGCCGTGGACGTTTGACGTGTACGGCAAAGATGCTGGCGGATACGCAGGTGTCGCGCTCCGTTTCATGGATATTGCTCGCTCTGGCAAGACGCAGCAGATGATCCTGTGCACCCCCAACAATGGCGCCATCCCCGGCCTTCTCGATACAGATGTCATTGAGTCAACGTGCGATATCTCCACCGATGGCTGTGTACCGCATCGCGTCGAAGCCGATTCTGTGCCCGCGGGAAACCTCGAATTGATTCGTCGCGTCAAGTACTACGAGCGCACCGTGGCGCGTGGCATCGTTAACCGATCGAAGCGCGACATTGTCGAGAGCCTCGCGATGCACCCGCTCGTTAATTCGTACTCCTTGGCGAAAGATATCGCCGCGCAGTACTTTGAGCTTAACCGCGACTACATCGACGGCTGGACAGACTAGTCTGGACGTTAAAACTAGAAATCATGGATGGGCGGACCGGCGTTTATATTGGCGCTCGTTCGCCCTGCCTAGTAAGAAAACGGGTATAGAGTGAACTTGCGAGAGAACTTCAATGTCTTTCTGGAATCGGGCGATCGGGCGAAGGGATGCCGGAGTGGCTGCACGATGGCGTTATATATCCCCTTGTTTGTTATGAGCGCGCTTCAAATTGGTGTATCAAACGTTGCAACTGAGCTCGCCTATATCAATCCGTCCATTACGCTTATTTGCACTGTGGTCGCGGCCTTTTTAAACCTGCTTCTATCGAATGTGGCTTTTTCATTATTTGCCGTCGACCGGTCCAAAGAGACGGTGCAACCTGCTCGAACCCCTCCGGTTTATCTCTTGGCCTCGACGGTTCCCCTCCAGATTTCTGGGGCGCTGCTAATTTATTTGGTTCACTTGATTTTATCGGCAATTGTAGTCTTTGCCTCGCTTGCGAGCAGCCAGCTCGGGGTGTTGTGCTCGCTTGTGGTGGCAGTAATCGTGACGCTTCTTTCCGCGTCGTTCGTATTCGTGTTAATTGAAGATGCGGACGTGGAGCAGAGGGGACTACGAGGCATTCGGTTTGCACCACGCTACATCATGCGTTCGGTCACGGTGCTTCGTTCCTCCTGCAGGGAAATCGCGCGTCCCGCAACGCTGCTGGTGGCATGGAACCTGGTTGCAAGTTGCGCTATCCAGGTTCTTGTTGGATGGGTAGTTTCGAGTGCGGCGCTGCCGTCGGCACTTTCAGTGACGGCGCTTGTACATGAGGGACTTTATTATGGGGCGTTTGCTTATATGCTGCTTTTGCTAGTTCATTGTGCGGTTGCGAGTTGGCTCGAAATTGACGTGCTCATGGGGGTGTCCTTGTGCGTATCCGAGCAGGCGCGATAGCCCGAAGATGAAGCCGCGTTTTCGACATTGAGTTTCTGCGTACCTTGCTTTCTAAGCAGAATTGGCGCGCCATCTGTTAACGATCGTTTTCCAAGAATTCTTTTGTTGCTCATTTTATAGACTTCTCATTGCTATAATCGCCCACCGCTCTAGATGATCGGAGAGGTTTTCCTATATGGCTCAAACAAAGCAAGGTGGTATCGCACTCAGGCAGTGGCTCCCGCTTATCGGGCTCGCCTGCTGCGCGTTCGTGTTCAACACGTCGGAGTTTATGCCCATCGGCCTTCTGACTGATATCGCCGCATCGTTCTCGCTCACCGAGGCCCAGGCAGGCATCATGATCTCGGTCTATGCTTGGGGCGTCATGCTGCTGTCGCTGCCGCTTATGGTGTTTGCCTCGCGCTTTGAGTTCAAGCGGATGCTGCTGGGCGTGCTTGCCGTGTTCTCGCTGGGCCAGTTCCTGTCCGCCGTGGCGCCGACCTATCCCATTCTGGTCTGCGCACGCCTGGTGGTTGCCTGCGCGCACGCCGTGTTCTGGTCGGTCGCCTCGATCATGGCGTCGCGTCTGGTTGACACGCGCCATGGGGCACTCGCCATCAGCATGATCGCCACGGGCTCTTCCATCGCACAGATCTTTGGCCTGCCCCTCGGCCGCGCCATTGGCCTGGCCGTGGGCTGGCGTATGACGTTTGCCGTGGTCGGGGCCTTCTCTGCCGCCGCGGTGGTGTACCAGGCAGCGGTGTTCCCGGCCATGCCGGCGGGTGAGCGCTTTACCGTTAAGCAGCTGCCCGAGCTGCTCAAGAACCCGTTCCTGATCGCGCTCTACGCGGTCACGGTCTTTATGGCGACCGGCTATTACGCAAGCTACAGCTATATCGAGCCCTTCCTGGCGCAGGTCGCGCACGTCGATGCGGGCGCCATCACCATGACGCTGACGGCGTTTGGCTTCTCCGGTCTGGTGGGCAGCTGGCTGTTTGGCCGCCTGTTCGACGGGCACCGGTTCCCATTCTTGGCTATTACGCTCTCCGGTGTGCCGGCGGCCCTGCTGCTCATGGGTCCGGCCGCATCGTCGCTCGCGGCGGTGCTTGCCGTCTGCGCGCTATGGGGCTGCTGCTCCACGGCCTTTAACGTGGCGTTCCAGGCCGAGCTCATCAAGTACACGCCGGCGGATTCGTCGGCCGTCGCCATGTCGATCTTCTCGGGCCTGTTCAATCTGGGTATCGGCACGGGCACCGCGATCGGCGGCGCCGTGGTGTCGGGCCCCGGTATCGCTTGGATTGGCTTCGCGGGCGGGGCGATTGCCGTCGTGGGCGTCATCCTCGCCATCACCGTGCTGCTCCCAGCCATCCGCCGTGCCAAGCCCGTCGCCTAATCACGTCCCCTCATCAGTTGCGGTGGAATAGTTCCTGTTTAAGGCCCCTGAAGGCCCAAGCAGGAACTATTTCACCGCAACTTATTTTGGGGAAGGGGATGCAAGCTGGGCATACAATGGGTAGCGTTGTGTTGAGCTTACTGGGAGGCTGTTATGTGGGCATACGAGACGACGTTCTATCAAATCTATCCGCTGGGCTTTTGCGGAGCTCCGCGCGAAAACGCCGCGCCCGTTGCCGAGGATGAGCTCGCCCAGGCTGCCAACGCCGCGCCCAACCCCGATGCGCCCATCATGAAGATCGCCCAATGGGCCGACTACCTGCAAAAACTCGGTATTGGCGCCGTGCTGATCAACCCGCCGCTCGAGTCTGATAGCCACGGCTACGACACGCGCAGCCTGCGCCATATCGACCGTCGCTTGGGCGGGGATGCCGACTTTGCCGCCGTATGCGGCACGCTGCATGCCCACGGCATCCGCGTGGTGCTCGACGCCGTCTTCAACCACGTCGGTCGTGGCTTTTGGGCCTTCCGCGATGTGCAGGAGCACAAGTGGGACTCGCCTTACAAGGATTGGTTCCACATCAGCTTTGACGGCGACTCGTGCTATGGCGACGGCTTTTGGTACGAGGGCTGGGAGGGCCATTTTGAGCTTGTGAAGCTCAATCTGCAAAATCCCGCTGTGGTCGATTACCTGCTCGAGTCCGTACGCCGCTGGGCCGAGGTCTTTGGCGTCGACGGTCTGCGCCTGGACGTCGCCTACATGCTCGACCGCGATTTCATGCGTCGTCTGCATAGCTTTGCCCGTGAGCTCAAGCCTGATTTCGTGCTGATCGGCGAGACACTCCACGGCGACTACAACCAAATCGTCAACGACGAGATGCTCGACTCCTGCACCAACTACGAGTGCTACAAGGGCCTGTACTCCAGCTTTAACTCGGTCAACATGTTCGAGATCGCTCATTCGCTGCATCGCCAGTTTGGCGGCGATCCGTGGTGCATCTACCGTGGCAAACACCTGCTGTCGTTTGTCGACAACCACGACGTGCCGCGCCTGGCAAGCATCCTCACCGACAAGTCGTGCCTGCGTCCCGCCTATGGCATGCTCTTTGGCATGCCGGGCATCCCGTGCGTCTACTATGGCAGCGAGTGGGGAATCGCTGGCGGAAAGGGCGGCCCCGATGGCGACTGGGCGCTGCGGCCTGCGCTCGATGAGCCCGCGCCCAACGAGCTGACGGCGTTCATCACGCAGCTCGCGCACCTGCGCTCGGCCGACGATGCGGCGGCACGCGCTCTCAACTACGGCGCGTACCGCAACGTGGTGATTCAGAACAAGCAACTGTTGTTTGAGCGCGCCTGTGACGGCGCGACGGTGCTCGTGGCGGTGAACGCCGTGGACGAGCCTTACACCTTTGGCGCCGGCGAGCTCAACGGCTCCTTTGTCGATTTGCTTGCCGACGATGCACCCACGGTCGAGCTGGCTGGCTCCCTTGAGCTTGCGCCCTACGAGGTGCGTTATCTGTTGAGGGCCTAGGCCATGGCTGCTGCCGACGAGGGCTATCAACATATTGAGCATGGGTTTGAACCCATGTTTGACGAGCGCTCGCGCGTTTTGGTGCTGGGGTCGTTTCCCTCGGTGCTCTCGCGTGCCAATGCCTTTTATTACGGCAACCCTCAGAATCGCTTTTGGCGCGTGATGGCCGCGTGCCTCGGTGTGCCCGTGCCGCCCAACGAGGGAGACTTTTTGGCGAGCGGCGAGCCCGCGACGCTCGACGCCTCGATTGCTGCCAAGCGATCCATGCTGCTCAACGGCGGTGTGGCCCTGTGGGACGTGATCGAGAGCTGTGATATCAAGGGCTCAAGCGACGCGAGCATTCGCAACGTTGTGCCGGCACATATCGAGCGCATTACCGGCGCAGCCCCCATTGAGCAGGTGATATGCAACGGTGGTACAGCTGGCCGGCTCTACAAGCGCTATCTACAAGAACACACCGGGCTGCCCGCTATCGTCCTGCCCTCGACAAGTCCCGCCAATGCCGCCTGGCGCCTGGAGCGTCTTGTTGAGCGTTGGCACGAAGCCGTTGACTGGGCTGTTATTTAATTTAGATTTTTGTTTGAGCGTGGGTGCCCAGACGTTTTAGAACGCCTCGCCAGATCGGCGCGGGCACGGCTGGCTCGGCGCAAACCATGCCGTCGGCGTCGACGTTGGCGGCATTGCCACCGCCAAGTCGCTGTGCATGCTTGACGGAGCAGCCCATGCGCACAGCGCCCACAAGCTTATCCATCGCTTCCGAAAACGGTCGCCGCAAGAGTCCCATGCGCGGGGAGCGACGAAGCGCCGCAATGCCGCTGCCGGCGCAGATGGCAACGCCGCCACACCACAATTGGTCATGGCGCTCACATGCCTTGTGCAGGCGAACGGCGGCCCCACGCGCCTGCTCAGTGCCCTCTTGTGCGGCTCGAATCGCGGCATAGACGCGCGTTCCCGTACCGCCAAAGCGCTCGAGCGTCTGCTCGATAGCTGTCAACGTCTCATCGTCAGCCACATCTTCAATGGCCAGCACGATGCCATCGGCAACGCTGCCGGCGTCATTTGCCTTCAAGTCGACTGGGAGGGGGAGTGTAGTGCCGGAAAGCTGTGCATAGGCGGCGATGGCATCCTGCAGGTCCCAAAGCAAAAACTCAAGATCGGCGCTATTGGGAATGCTGATATACGCAATGGTTTGCAGCGTTTTTGGTACATCGCCGCGCGCGGTCGTCTCCATGCCATCTCCTTTCCGGCTCGTTTCCGTTTAGGTTACACCGTCTGGTGGCGCCCCGCCGCGCTATCCTAGTGCAACCCTTACGAAAGGAACGCCATGCGTCTGCCCATGAATACCTCGCTTGCCACGCTCAAGCCCTCCGGTATCCGCCGGATCAACGCGCTCGCCGCCCAGCATCCGGGGTGCATCGCGCTCGCGCTCGGCGAGCCCGATTTTCCCACGCCCGATGTGATTAGCGCCGAGGTGACCGCCGCACTGGACCGCGGTGACACGCACTATCCGCCGAACAACGGTCGCCCCGCCCTGCGCGAGGCGTTATCTGCCTACATGGGGGACGCGGGCCTTGCGTTTTCGGCCGACGAGGTCATCCTGACTGATGGCGCGACCGAGGCCCTGTCGGCAACATTCATGGCTATGCTCAACCCCGGCGACGAGGTCATTATCCCCACGCCGGCCTTTGGCCTGTACGAAAGCATCGTCGTGGCCAACCACGCCAAGGCGGTCTTTTTGGATACGGAGCCTGCGCAATTCCAGATCGATGAGGAAGCGCTGCGCGCTTGCGTTACGCCGGCGACCAAGGCCATCGTCATCTGCTCGCCCAACAATCCTACGGGTTGCATCCTCAATACGGCGTCGCTCGACGCCGTGGCGCGCGTGGCAGACCAGGCGGGCATCTACGTAGTCTGCGACGACGTATACAACCGCCTCGTCTATGTGGACGGCTACGAGCGCTTCGCCCAGCGACGCCCGGAGCTGCGCGAGCAGACGGTCGTCATCGAGAGCTTCTCCAAGCCCTGGGCCATGACCGGCTGGCGCCTGGGTTGGCTCGCGGCAGCGGCACCCGTCATCGCCGAGATCGCAAAAGCTCACCAATACCTAGTATCGAGCGCCGTCTCCTTCGAGATGGACGCCGCAGCCCGAGCCCTGACTGTCGACCCAACCCCCATGCTCAAAGTCTACCGAGCCCGCCGCGAACGCGTACTCGCAGCCTTAGACGCCATGGGCCTCGACGTAGTGGAACCGGCAGGCGCCTTCTACGCCTTCCCCAGCATCAAACAATTCGGCCTGACAAGCGAAGACTTCTGCATCAAAGCCATCAAAGAGGCCAACGTAGCCCTAGTCCCGGGCGACTGCTTCGGCACCGAAGGTCATATCCGCCTAAGCTACTGCGTCTCCGACAAAGACCTAGACGAAGGCCTCCACCGCCTGTCCACCTTCGTTTCAACCCTGTAGCCATCAGGGACGCAACGCATCAGCCTACCGACATAAGGGTTATGCGTGGGGCGCGTCGCTCAACGGGCGCGAGGATTCGCAGCAAAGTTACCGCAGCTCCGGTCCGAGGGGCCGGGTTGAGATTTTCGTAGATTCCGCACGAGCCGAAGGCCACTTAATGTGGCCTTCGTGCGAGCCAGGACTTGACCGAGCGAAAATCTCAACCCGGCCCCTCGGACCGGAGCGTATGCAGGGTTTGTGTACGAATCCTCGCACCCGTTGACCGACGCCAGGGTCCCCGACATAATACTTTCGGTTCACGCACGAATCCGCTGCCAGAGACAGCCGGTGCAAACGGGCATCGCCCGCGAGCTTAATGGGATATCCCGCCAGCCGAGGTGGTCGAGTAGATATGTCTTCTCGCCCCCGTCGCTCATGCAGCGCGGGGGCTTTCTTTTTGGACATGCCCCCGTCACGTCCTTGTGGCGGACCGTGCCCGGAAAGAATTCGAGGAGGTGTAATTCATGCCCCAGCAGTACAAAATCGACAAGGTTGCAGAGATCGAGTCCCGTATCGCCGAGAACGCCGGTCTGTTCGTCGTCAACTACAACGGTCTGACGGTTAAGCAGGCTCAGGAGCTGCGTCATCAGCTTCGCGAGTGCGGCGCCGAGATGAAGGTCTACAAGAACAACCTGGTCAAGATCGCTCTCAAGAACCAGGAGCAGCCCGAGATCGACGAGATCCTCGCCGGCCCCGTCGCTTATGTGTTCTACGAGACCGAGCCGGTCGAGGCCGCTAAGGCCCTTAAGGACTTCTCTGCTAAGTCCAAGGGCGTCCTTGAGATCAAGGGCGGTATCTCCGACGGCAAGGCCGTTTCCGCTGATGATGTTAAGGCTATCGCCGAGCTGCCCACCAAGGATCAGCTTCTCGGCCAGATTGCCGGTCTCATCTCCGGTTTCGCTCGCGACATCGCTGTCTGCGTCAACGGCGTTTCCTCTGGTCTCGCTCGTTCGATCCAGCAGGTCTCCGAGCAGAAGGCAGCCTAGTTGCTGTTTTCACCCGCGGCGGCAACGCCGCACCCCTGGCGCATTCGCGCCGTGTTTTAACTGATCTCCGTGCATCCGCACGGAAACCGAAAGGACTTAGAAATGGCTAAGCTTACCACCGATGAGATCATCGATGCTCTTAAGGAAATGACCCTTCTCGAGGCTTCCGAGCTCGTCAAGGCTATCGAGGACACCTTCGGCGTTTCCGCCGCTGCTCCTGCTGCTGTTGTCGCCGCTCCCGCTGCTGGCGCTGCTGAGGCCGAGGAGAAGACCGAGTTTGACGTCGTGCTCGAGGGCTTCGGCGACAACAAGATCCAGGTCATCAAGGCCGTCCGTGAGCTCACCAACCTTGGCCTGAAGGAGGCCAAGGAGGTCGTCGAGGGCGCTCCCAAGGCTGTTCTCGAGGGTGCCAAGAAGGAGGACGCCGAGGCTGCCAAGGAGAAGCTCGAGGCTGCTGGCGCTGCTGTCACCCTCAAGTAATCAGGCTTTCTCGCCAGATTCCTTTGCAGACGGGGTTCGCATTGCGAGCCCCGTCTTTTTTGTTTATCGGTCCCTCGGCATCGGTTGCTCAAACTGCCATGTTCTGTGATTTGGGTCGTATCGGGTGCCCTGCCGTTGGGCAATAAAATTGCACCATTCGAGCAATAATTTGCGTTGACCTGCTGAAGAATTGTCTCTGCCTTGTAGCGACATATAGTTCCAGCGGTAAGATGCTTGAGTATCGCAATTTGGTCTGCGGCTGTGTGCCGCACGCATGGGGCGCTTTTGCGCCTGCGAAAGGATCTTTGAATAACATGAAGGCAATCATCCCCGCCGCCGGTCTTGGCACGCGTTTTCTGCCTGGCACCAAGTGCACGCCCAAAGAGATGCTGCCGGTGCTCGACAAGCCCGTCATTCAGTACGTCGTCGAGGAGGCGCTCGAGCCCGAGGAGGTCGACGATGCCATCATCGTTACTTCTCCCGGTAAGCCCGAGCTACTGAACTACTTCCAGCCTGATCGCTCGCTCGAGAACCTGCTGCGCGAGCGCGGCAAGAACGCCTATGCCGATGCCGTCGCCCACGCTGGCGGTATGCCGGTCGACTTCCGTTATCAGTACGAGCCCAAGGGCCTCGGCCATGCTATTCGCTCTGCTGCCGACGCCGTGGCAGGGGAGAACTTCCTGGTTCTTCTGGGCGACTACGTTGTGCCTAATCGCGACATCTGCGACAAGATGCTCGCCGTTTCCAAGGAGCACGGTGGCGCTTCGGTTATCGCCGTCGCTGCTTGCTCGCCCGAGGAAGTCAGCCGCTACGGCGTTATCGCCGGCGAGCGCGTCGGTTCGCTCGAGGGCGCCGAGGGCGTTGCCGATGCCGAGCCGGGCGCTGTCTGGCGCATCGGCGGTCTGGTCGAGAAGCCCGCTCCCGAGGCGGCTCCGTCCAACCTGTACATCGTCGGTCGCTACCTGCTGAGCCCGCTGGTCATGGACTTGCTGGCAGATCAGCAGGCCGGCAAGGGCGGCGAGATCCAGCTCACCGACGCCATGGCCCGTTCGCTCGACCGCGAGGCCATGTACGCCGTCGTCATCGACCCGCTGTCGGGCTACGACACTGGCACTCCCTCTGGTTGGATGGCCACTAACGCCCTCATGGCTGCAAACGACCCCCGCTTTGCCGATGCCTTCTGGGACGCCATCGACGAGCGCGGCGGATTGATGCGCAAGTAAGCCTTCGGGCACCGACATTTACGGGCGTGGACCTCGGTTCGCGCCCGTTTTTTATAAGAGCTGCGATTGCTGCTCTCTGTTCACAGAAAATATATGAACAGATGTTCGATATACATACATCTACCTGCGTGTTTTCTGTCGAAAAACTTTGCTACTCCAAAAACTCAATCGCGTCAAGACTTTTCTTGCCCAACAGTCGGTACCTGATAAACTATTAGGTTGCGATAACTGGCGAAGCCATGCCTCGCCAACCCACCGAGCATTTCCGTGAAGGAGGAAAAACCTGGTGACCTACGCATACACTGCCACTGAGCGCAAGCGCGTCAGCTTCGGGAAAATCCCGGAGGCCATGGAGCTCCCCAACCTTATCTCTGTTCAAAGGGAATCCTTTGAGCGTTTTAAGGACGAGGGCCTTCGTGAGGCGTTCAAGGAATCCAGCCCCATCCAGAGCCAGAACCATGTTCTCGAGGTTACCTTCGGCGAGCATCAGTTCGGCGACCCCGCGCACACCGTCGAGGAGTGCCGCGAGAAGGATATGACCTATCAGGCTCCGCTTCTGACCGACGTCCGTCTCACCAACAAGGAGACCGGCGAGATCAAGGAGCAGCTCGTCTTCATGGGCGACTTCCCCATGATGACCGATCAGGGCACCTTCATCATCAACGGTACCGAGCGTATCGTCGTCTCGCAGCTCGTCCGCTCCCCGGGCGTGTACTACAGCTCCGAGATGGATTCGGGCAAGCAGATCTACAAGGCCCAGATCATCCCGTCCCGCGGTGCCTGGCTTGAGTTTGAGGTCGACAAGCGCGACCAGCTCATGGTCTCCATCGACCGTAAGCGCAAGCAGAGCGCCACGATGTTCCTGCGCGCCCTTGGCATCGCCGTCACCAACGACGACATCATCGAGCTGCTCGGCAACTCCGATGTGATCAAGCGCACCCTGGAGCGCGACACCGCCCTCACTCGCGAGGACGCCCTCATCGAGATCTACCGTCGCCTGCGCCCGGGTGAGCCTCCCACCGTGGACGCTTCCCGCAGCCTGCTCGAGGGTCTGCTCTTTAACCCGCAGCGCTACGATCTGGCCCGCGTCGGTCGTTACAAGGTCAACAAGAAGCTCAACCTCACCACCGAGGAAGAGGTCACGGTGCTCACCGACGAGGATATCGTCGCTACGCTGCGCTACCTGCTGTCCCTCGCTGCCGGCGAGCAGGGCTTCAAGGTAGACGACATCGACCACTTTGGCAACCGCCGCATCCGTACCGTCGGCGAGCTCGTCGCCAACCAGTTCCGTATCGGCATGAGCCGTATGGAGCGCGTCGTCCGTGAGCGCATGAGCTCCCAGGACATCGACGAGATCACCCCGCAGTCGCTCATCAACATCCGCCCGATCGTGGCCTCCATCAAGGAGTTCTTCGGTTCCTCGCAGCTCTCGCAGTTCATGGACCAGGCGAACCCCCTGACCGGTCTGACCCACAAGCGCCGTCTGTCCGCGCTCGGCCCTGGTGGTCTTGCCGGCCACAAGTCCGGCTCCAGCCGCCGCACCAACGTGCCGACGGCCGTCCGCGACGTTCACAACTCGCACTACAGCCGCATGTGCCCGATCGAGACCCCCGAAGGCCCCAACATCGGCCTGATCGGCTCGCTCGCCCTCTACGCCCGCGTCAACGAGTACGGCTTCATCGAGGCTCCGTTCCGTCGCGTCGAGAACGGCGTTGCCACCGACCAGATCGACTGGATGACCGCTGACGAGGAAGAGAAGCACGTCATCGCGCCGGCCAACACGCCGCTCGATCCCAAGACCAACGAGTTCATCACGACCGATGCCGAGGGCAAGCTTGTCCGCCCGCACACCGTGATCGCCCGTACCCGCGACTTCGACGGCTCCTTCGGCGCTCCCGCCGACGTGCCCGTCGAGGACGTTGACTACATGGACGTCTCGCCGCGTCAGATGCTCTCCGTCGCAGCCACGCTGATTCCGTTCCTCGAGCACGACGACGCTAAGCGTACGCTGATGGGCGCTAACATGCAGCGTCAGGCCGTGCCGCTGGTTCACCCCGCCGCTCCCTATGTCGGTACCGGCATGGAGCGCCGCGCCGCTCTGGACTCCGGCGAGGTCACCCTGGCCAAGAACGCCGGCGAGGTCATCTTTGCCGACGCCGCCAAGATCATCGTCAAGCATGCCGGTGGCATGGACGAGTATCACCTGGCCAAGTACCAGCGCTCCAACCAGTCCACCTGCATCAACCACCGTCCGCTCGTGCGCGTCGGTGACACCGTTGAGCAGGGCGAGCCCCTGGCTGACGGTCCTTCGACCGATCATGGCGAGCTCGCACTGGGCCAGAACCTCACCGTGGCATACATGCCGTGGGAAGGCTTTAACTACGAGGACGGTATCGTCGTGTCCGAGCGCCTGGTGGCCGAGGACCTGCTGACGACCATCAACATCACCCGTCACGAGATCGACGCCCGCGACACCAAGCTTGGCCCCGAGGAGATCACCCGCGAGATCCCGAACCTCTCCGAGGACATGCTTGCCAACCTCGACGAGGACGGCATCATCCGCATCGGCGCCGAGGTCGGCCCTGGCGACATCCTGGTCGGCAAGGTCACGCCTAAGGGCGAGAGCGCTCTGACCGCCGAGGAGCGCCTGCTGCGCGCCATCTTCGGCGCCAAGGCCCACGACGTCCGCGACACCTCCCTTAAGATGCCTCACGGCGCTTACGGCCGCGTTATCGACGTTGTCCGCTTTAGCCGCGAGAACGGCGACGACCTGGCCCCCGGCGTCAACGAGCAGGTGCGCGTCTACGTCGCCCAGCGTCGTAAGATCCAGCAGGGCGATAAGATCGCCGGTCGCCACGGCAACAAGGGTGTTATTTGTAACGTTCTGCCGGTCGAGGACATGCCCTACATGGCTGACGGTACCCCGATCGACGTTATCCTCAACCCGCTGGGCGTTCCTTCGCGTATGAACGTCGGCCAGCTGCTCGAGTGCCACCTTGGCTGGGCTGCTGCCTGCGGTTGGGATACCGAGCAGGCCGACTCCGACAAGTACGTCCCCGGTCCGTTCTTCACCGCGACGCCCGTCTTCGACGGCGCCAAGGAGGACGAGATCGCCGAGGTCATCCGTCGTGCCAACAAGAACATGCTCAACAAGGCCACCGCTGCCTTTGGCGATCACATGCGCCCCGAGTTCGTCACCCAGCTTGACGAGCGCGGCAAGACCCGTCTGTTCGACGGCCGTACCGGCGAGGAGTTCCGCGAGCCCATTACCGTGGGTACGTCCTACATCCTCAAGCTCGGCCACATGGTCGACGACAAGATCCACGCCCGTTCGACTGGCCCTTACAGCCTGGTTACCCAGCAGCCTCTGGGCGGCAAGGCCCAGTTCGGCGGCCAGCGCTTCGGCGAGATGGAAGTTTGGGCACTGTACGCTTACGGCGCTTCCAACGTCCTGCAGGAGATCCTGACCGTCAAGTCCGACGATACCGTGGGCCGCGTCAAGACCTACGAGTCCATCGTCAAGGGCGAGAACGTTCCTGTCCCGGGTATCCCCGAGTCCTTCAAGGTTCTCGTCAAGGAGATCCGCTCCCTCGCGCTGGACATCGAGCCCATGCACGATGCCGACGAGGACGCCTCCGCCCCTGTGACCGCCGAGGAGACCTCTGCTCTCGACGACCTGGCTGCGCTCGCCGGCGTTGACACCGACGTCGAGGCCGAGGATGCCGAGACCGCCGAGGCACCCGAGGCTGTCGCCGCCACGACCACTGATAAGGAGTAGTTGACTGTGGCAGATTTCGAAGCTACTGATTTTGACTCGGTAAAGATCTCCCTTGCCTCCGCCGACCAGATCCGTTCCTGGTCGCACGGTGAGGTCAAGAAGCCGGAGACCATCAATTACCGTACCCTCAAGCCCGAGAAGGACGGCCTGTTCTGCGAGAAGATCTTCGGTCCCGCCAAGGACTGGGAGTGCTCCTGCGGCAAGTACAAGGGCATCCGCTTTAAGGGCATCGTCTGCGAGCGCTGCGGCGTCGAGGTCACCTCGGCCAAGGTGCGTCGCGACCGCATGGGCCACATCGAGCTCGCCGCTCCCGTGTCCCACATCTGGTACTTCAAGAGCCCCACGAGCTTCCCGATGAGCCGTATGCTCGACATCAAGTCCAAGGACCTCGAGAAGGTTCTGTACTTTGCCAGCTACATCATCACCGAGGTTGACTACGAGGCTCGCGAGGCCGACGCTGACGACCTGCGCGAGGAGCTCGCCGCCGATCTGGAAGAGATCGATGCCGAGTGCGCCCGCCAGATCGAGTCCCTCAAGGAGCAGGGCGACCCCGAGAACTTTGACGAGTTCTCCGACGAGGAGCCGCTGACCCCCGAGGAGATCGCCTCTGGCATCGTCGACATCGAGGAAGAGTGCAAGGACGAGAAGCAGCTCCGCACGGACGCCTTCAACGCCTTCATGAAGCTCACCGAGCGCGACCTCATCTCCGATGAGCCGCTGTTCCGCGAGATGACCCGCTACTACTCCATGTACTTCAAGGGTGGCATGGGTGCCGAGGCCGTCCGCGACCTGCTCGCTGCCATCGACCTTCCTTCCGAGGCCGAGAAGCTCAAGGCCATCATTGCCGACGAGGATTCCCAGAAGCAGAAGCGCGAGAAGGCCGTCAAGCGCCTTGAGGTCGTTGACGCCTTCCTGAAGGGTGGCAACAGCCCCGCGAACATGATCCTGGACGTCATCCCGGTCATTCCGCCCGATCTGCGCCCGATGGTCCAGCTCGACGGCGGCCGCTTCGCCGCGTCCGACCTCAACGACCTGTATCGTCGCGTGATCAACCGTAACAACCGACTCAAGCGCCTGCTCGACCTGGACGCCCCTGCGATCATCGTGAACAACGAGAAGCGCATGCTCCAGGAGTCCGTGGACGCCCTGTTCGACAACGGCCGTCGTGGTCGCCCGGTCTCTGGCCGTGGCGGTCGCCCGCTCAAGTCGCTCGCCGAGGCCCTCAAGGGCAAGCAGGGCCGTTTCCGTCAGAACCTGCTGGGTAAGCGTGTCGACTACTCCGGCCGTTCGGTTATCGTTACCGACCCCAAGCTGCTGCTGCACCAGTGCGGTCTGCCCAAGACCATGGCGCTGGAGCTCTTCAAGCCCTTCGTCATGAAGCGCCTGGTCGAGCTTGGCAAGGTCGAGAACATCAAGGGCGCCAAGCGCGCTATCGACCGCGGTGCCACCTTTGTGTGGGATATCCTCGAAGAGGTCATCGACGGCCGCGTCGTGCTGCTCAACCGCGCACCGACCCTGCACCGTCTGTCCATCCAGGCCTTTGAGCCGGTTCTGGTCGAGGGCAAGGCTATCCACCTGCACCCGCTGGTCTGCTCGCCCTTCAACGCCGACTTCGACGGCGACCAGATGTCTGTCCACGTGCCGCTGTCCAGCCAGGCTCAGGCCGAGGCCCGCGTGCTCATGCTCTCTGCGAACAACCTGCGCTCGCCGGCATCCGGCAAGCCGGTCAACATCCCCTCGCAGGACATGATCATCGGTGTGTACTACCTCACCCAGGTCCGCGACGGTCTGCCGGGCGAGAACCACGTGTTCTCGAGCTTCGACGACGCGCTGCACGCCTATGACTGCCGCTCCGAGGTCGACATGCAGGCCAAGATTCAGGTCCGCGTGTCCGCCGAGAACGCCAACGTCATCAACGAGGACGGCACCCGTATCTTCCGCGTCAAGAATGGCAAGAACGAGTTTGTCGACTACGACGTCACCGGTAACAAGACCGCACGCTTCGAGACCTCTATCGGTCGCATCATCTTCAACCGCCAGTGCCTGCCCGAAGACTATGAGTTCATGAACTACAAGATGGTCAAGGGCGACGTGGCCAAGCTGGTTGCCGACTGCTGCGATCGTTACCCCGAGGCCAAGGTCGGTCCGATCCTCGACGCCATCAAGTACTCCGGCTTCCACTACGCTACCCGCGCCGGCCTCACCATCTCGGTGTGGGACGCTCTCATCCCTGCCGAGAAGCAGGAGCTGCTCGACCGCGCCCAGGCTAACGTCGACCAGATCAACGAGTACTTCGAGGAGGGCTTCATCAACGAGACGGAGCGCCACATCGAAGTCGTTAACGAGTGGACCGCTTGTACCGACAAGGTCGCAGCGCTCATGCTCGACTTGTTCGACGAGGAGAACCCGCTCTACATGATGGCCGACTCCGGCGCCCGTGGTTCTAAGACCCAGCTGCGTCAGCTCGGCGGCATGCGTGGCCTGATGGCAGACATGTCCGGCGAGACGATCGACCTTCCCATTAAGGCGAACTTCCGCGAGGGCCTGCTGCCGCTCGAGTACTTCATTTCGACCTACGGCGCCCGTAAGGGCCTGGTCGATACCGCATCCCACACCTCGGACTCTGGTTACCTGACCCGTCGTCTGGTCGACGTGGCCCAAGACGTCATCGTCCGTGAGGAGGACTGCGGTACGCACGAGGGCGTCACCTACAACCTCATCATCCCCGGCACCACCGACCTCAACACCGACCTCGTCGGCCGTTGCTTCATTGAGGACGTCGTGGCCCCCGATGGCACCGTGCTCTTTGAGCAGGACGGCTACATCGAGAAGGTCGCTGACATCCAGAAGATGGTCGATGCCGGCCTTAAGAAGGTCAAGCTTCGCGCGCTGCTCACCTGCCGCTCCAAGTACGGCGTGTGCCAGAAGTGCTACGGCTGGGATCTTTCCACCCGTCGTCCGGTCGCCATCGGTACCGCGGTCGGCATTATTGCCGCCCAGTCCATCGGCGAGCCCGGTACGCAGCTTACGATGCGTACCATTCACTCCGGCGGCGTCGCTGGCGTCGACGATATTACGCAGGGTCTGCCTACGGTCAGCCGTATGTTCGATATCGTCGGCAACGTCAACGAGAAGATCTTGGGTCGCGAGGCCGAGCTGGCTCCGTATTCCGGCCACCTCTCGATTAAGCCCGAGAAGTCCGAGTACGTGCTGACGCTCACCGACTCCGAGGACCACACCCGTGTCCTTGACGAGCGCCGCGTCCCCGCATCGGTGCGCTTTATGCCCGAGATCGAGGACGGCTGCGAGGTTCGCGCCGGCGACCAGATCACCAAGGGCTTCGTCAACTTCCGTAACCTGCGCAAGCTGACCGACATCGAGTCGACGATGCACACCTTCGTCGAGAGCGTCAAGGACGTCTACACCAGCCAAGGCGTCGACCTGAACGACAAGCACATCGAGGTGCTCGCACGTCAGATGCTGCGTCGCGTTCAGATCACCAACCCCGGCGACTCCAAGTACCTGCTTGGTCAGTACGTCGACCGCTACGAGTTCGCTGACGAGGTCGAGCGCGTTGCCCGTCTGGGCGGTCAGGCTCCCGTGGCCGAGCCCGTCATCCTGGGTACGCTCAAGGTCGCGTCCAACATCGACTCCTGGCTGTCGAGCGCTTCGTTCATCCGTACCGCCGGCGTCCTTACCGAGGCTGCTATTGAGGGCAAGGTCGACCACCTGCTCGACCTTAAGTCCAACGTCATCGTCGGTAAGAAGATCCCGGCTGGTACCGGCCTCAAGCCGTACGCCAACGCCAAGCTGACGTATCGCACGGCCGACGGCTACGTGGACATCGATGGTCCGGCTTCGCCCAACGCCAAGTCGCTGCCCGAGTGGGCTCCTGTGGAGCTCAAGGACCTGGACGAGCAGCTTCCGCAGCAGCTCGACTGGGCCGGCTACGACGAGTTCGGCGGTGCTGACGGTTCGTTCACCCGCAACGGCCACACCATCTCTGCTGAGAAGGCTCGCCTGTACCTGTTCGACGACCTGGGCGTGTCGCAGCGCTGGACCAACAAGTTCAGCGAGGTCGGCATCGAGACGGTCGGCGACCTGGTCGGCAAGTCCGAGGAGGATCTGCTGCGCATCGATGGCATCGGTGCCAAGGCGATCGAGGAGCTCCGTGACGGCCTGGAGGCCCACGACCTGCTCTACATCCTCGAGAACAACGACGACGTTGCCGACGAGGAAGACCTCTCGCAGCTGCTGCAGATGGTCTTTAGCCCCGACGGTCCGGACGACATCCTGCTGGGCACCTCCGCCACGCCGACGCATCACGCCGACGCCGACGAGGAGCTCCTGGGCGCCCCGATCGACGACAAGAAGGCTCCCGCCAACGGTGCCATCAACGAGGACATGGCTTCCCTCGACGAGCTACTCAACCAGCTCGTAGACACCGACGACGCCGAAGAGGCCAAGGACAACGACGAGGAGTAATTAGTTCCGCCGTTCTAACGAACGGCGGCGACCTCCGTCGCTGCGCGGCCCCCAGAGCTACAATCTGTCATTCAAAAGGCAGGGCATGACCAAAAGGTCAATGCCCTGCCTTTTTCATGCCACCTTGTACGCTCTGGGGGCCGCTCGCTTGCGTATGCTCAACTTGTTTCGTTCCGTTGATCACTTGCAAAAAAGGACAGGTTTATTTTGGTAGTTTTTCCTGCTTGAATTTGAAACATTCCGTTTGGTCAAAGCGTATCTATGGTGAGGGCCCCATCAAGAACCATCAGTGTCACCGGGAGGTGATTATGGAAGAACAAGCTTTTAGACAGGCGGTCGAGGATCACCGAGATGTCGTGTTCCGAATCGCCTTGACGTATCTGCGTGATCGCGCTGACGCCGACGATGTCGCTCAAGACGTCTTTCTTAAGTTGCTCAAAAGCGACGCGCAATTTGAAAACTGGGAGCATCTTCGTCGATGGCTTATCCGGGTCACGATCAATGAATGTAAATCTCTCTTTCGAAAGCCGTGGAGGCGCGTGGAGGATATTGAGAATCTGGCCGATTCGCTTTCGACGGCGCAGGAGGAGACCAAGGCGGTCCTGTCAGACGTTATGCGACTTCCGGAGCGATTCCGTATTCCTATCGTGCTCTATTACTATCTGGGCTTCTCGACTTCAGAAATTGCCGAGTTACTGCATGTGCCAGCCGCGACCGCTCGAACGCGTTTAGCTCGTGGTCGATCGAAGCTCAAATTCATCCTAGAGGAGGGCGACCGTGAAATCCAATCAAATCAAGCAGGCCTTCGAGTCCATCCAAGCCGATAGCGATCTTGCCGACCGTGTTATTGATGCTGCGGCTGGAAAGCCGCTTCGTCGAAAGGGTCACGCGAAACCTCTGTATGTTGCCGTAATCGGATGTCTTGCCGGAGTGTTGGCGACCGGAGGGGTCGCCTACGCCGTTGTCAATTCCAGCTATTTTGCCTCAGCCTGGGGAAACCACGGCAATGGGGATTCCATTACCTGGACCAACGGAGGCTCATCGGGAACTAAATATACCTACACCAGAGAGTTTGGTGATGGCATCGCGCCCCAAAGCCTGGAGGGTGCAGTCCAGGAGGTTAATCTGTCCGTCGAGGGTAACGGCTATACGCTTGATATCCATGAGATGGCTATTGACCAAAACGGCTGCGGAGCCGTGACGTTTACGTTGTCCAATCCAAATGGCGTTAACTACTACAAGCCGGCAGCAGAGACAGGCGAACTTGTTCTCTATGGTGAAGAAGAACAAGGCATCGGTACACCCAGCATGAACTTCGGCGAGGAATGGGCTGACACACGCTGCACAATTGATAAGGACACATCAAGCGACACGGTCATTAATGGCACGATGTACTTTGCCTCGTGGAATCGCGAGCGAGATTTGGGACATGCGGTCACCTGGAATATCAGCTGGACGGAGGGCAAAGGTGAGGATGCGAAGGTGATCGAGGTATCGACGCCAGAGTTTAACGTCGGAGCGCACGTCGATACAAAGGAACTCCGCTCTGATGACTCGCCTCTCGAGATTAGCCCGTTTTCCATCCAGACGCACATCGATGATCTGGGCTATGAAGCAGTTGATCATAAACTGACCGTCAGCTACAAGGATGGATCGGAGCAGATTATCGAAGATGACGACGCAGGGGCGTACAATTTCTATGTTTCGATGGCACGCAATAGCGGAGAGAACATTTGGGTGCCGACAAAACTGATCAATGTCGATCAAGTGGTCTCAGTAACGCTTGAGGGCACGAGATACACATCAACAGGAGAGACCGAAACAGAAGTACCCTTTACCATCATCTATTCGTAAGATTTGGGGCCGCTTCCTACTAGGGGAGGCGGCCCATTTTGCATTAAATGGACGGTTAGACCGAGCGATATACTTCCGAAAACGCCGCCGATTTCCATGCGAAAGACGAAAGCAGATCACCGCCGGAGCGCGACGTTTCCCCAGATAAAACCGACCAAAATAAACCTGTCCCTTTTTGGCAGGTGGCGTTGCCCCAACGAGCACGTCGGATTCCCGGACCGGGCGGCCCAGGTTTTAAGTTTGTCGCGAGTTCCGCACGCAAAGGAAAGCACTTAATGTGCTTTCCGTCTTGCGCAGGACTGTAGAGCAGCAAACTTAAAACCTGGGCCGCCCGGTCCGGGAATCCTCCCAAGCGCACAGGAGGGGATTCCTTTTGTGTAGGCTTTGCGGAAATGTACCAATTTTTGGATACGCCCGGCGGCGTGGTCTGTTGACGGCACAGCTAACGCCACGTATCCTATCGAACTGCGTGTTTCGTAGGGGGATGCTGACCCCTCGATTCAAGCCGTTGCACTTTACAGAAAGCTGGAATCATTCGAGAAGGAGTACGCTTTGCCTACTATTAACCAGCTGGTTCGCCAGGGCCGTCGTTCCGTGCCCAAGAAGTCCAAGAACGCTGCTCTGCAGCACAACTCCCAGAAGCGCGGCGTGTGCACCCGCGTCTTCACCACGAGCCCCAAGAAGCCGAACTCGGCTCTTCGTAAGGTTGCCCGTGTTCGCCTTGTCAACGGCATCGAAGTTACTGCTTACATCCCGGGTGAGGGCCACAACCTGCAGGAGCACTCCATCGTGCTCGTCCGCGGCGGTCGTGTCCGTGACCTCCCTGGTGTCCGTTATCACGTCATCCGTGGCGCCTACGACGCTGCTCCGGTCCAGAACCGTATGCAGGCCCGTTCCAAGTACGGTGCTAAGCGCCCCAAGGCCAAATAAGCCAGATAACGTTTTGATACTTTCGCCGTGTGCCGCCTAAGCGCCGCACGGTAGACACTTAAGGAGATTTCACATGCCGCGTCGTGCAGCAGCTAATCGTCGTGAGGTTCAGCCTGACGCCGTTTACAACAACCGCCTGGTGACTCAGCTCATCAACAAGGTCCTTCTTGACGGCAAGAAGGCCACCGCTGAGCGCATCGTTTACACCGCTTTCGAGATCGTTGCCGAGAAGTCCGAGGGTGGCGACGCTCTCGCTACCTTCAAGAAGGCTATGGACAACGTCAAGCCCACGCTCGAGGTTAAGCCCAAGCGTGTCGGTGGCGCTACCTATCAGGTCCCGATGGAGGTCAACTCCCGTCGTTCCACCGCTCTGGGCATCCGCTGGATCGTCAACTTCTCCCGCGCTCGCAAGGAGAAGACCATGGCCGAGCGTCTCGCCAACGAGATCCTCGACGCTTCCAACGGCCTGGGCGCTTCCGTCAAGAAGCGTGAGGACGTCTTCAAGATGGCCGAGGCCAACCGCGCGTTCTCTCACTATCGTTGGTAAGTTAAGGTAAGGAACTAACATGGCTAAGCCTAAGTACAAGCTTTCCGATACCCGTAACATCGGCATCATGGCCCACATCGATGCCGGTAAGACCACCACGACCGAGCGTATTCTTTACTACACCGGTAAGACCCACAAGATCGGTGAGGTCCATGAGGGCGCTGCCACCATGGACTGGATGGTTCAGGAGCAGGAGCGCGGCGTAACCATTACCTCCGCTGCTACCACGTGCTTCTGGAACAAGGACGGTAAGGACTACCGCATCCAGATCATCGACACCCCGGGCCACGTTGACTTCACCGCCGAGGTCGAGCGCTGCCTGCGCGTCCTCGATGGCGCTGTCGCCGTCTTCGACGCCGTTGCCGGCGTTCAGCCCCAGTCTGAGACCGTTTGGCGTCAGGCTTCTACCTTCAACGTCCCCCGCATCGCCTTCATCAACAAGTATGACCGCGTGGGCGCTGACTTCTTCAACGCTATCGAGACCATGAAGGATCGTCTCGACGCTAACGCCGTGGCCGCTCAGGTCCCGATGGGTGCCGAGGACAACTTCTGGGGCGTCATCGACCTGGTCACCATGACCGCATGGGACTTCAAGGCCGACGAGAAGGGTATGACCTACCCCGAGCCGATGGACGAGATCCCAGCTGAGTTTGCCGACATCGCTGCCACCAAGCGCGAGGAGCTCCTCGACGCTGCTGCCAGCTTTGACGACGAGCTCATGGAGAAGATCCTCATGGAGGAGGACTTCACCGTCGAGGAGCTCAAGGCTGCTCTGCGTAAGGGTGTTCTGGCCAACGAGCTCAACCTCGTCTTCGTGGGCTCCGCCTACAAGAACAAGGGCGTTCAGGAGCTGCTCGACGCTGTCGTCGACTACCTGCCCAGCCCGCTCGACGTCGAGGCCGTCACCGGTACCGATCCGGACACCGGCGAGGAGATCCAGCGTCATCCTTCCTTCGACGAGCCCTTCTCCGGCCTGGTCTTCAAGATCATGACCGACCCGTTCGTCGGTAAGCTCACCTACGTCCGCGTTTACTCCGGTCGCGCCGAGTCCGGCTCCTACGTGGTCAACGCTTCCAACGGTCAGCGTGAGCGCCTCGGCCGCATCCTCGAGATGAACGCCGCCGAGCGTATCGACCGTGACGACGCCGCTGCCGGCGACATCGTCGCTTGCGTCGGCTTCAAGAACTCCACCACCGGTGACACCCTGTGCGCCGAGGGCAAGGAGATCGTTCTCGAGAAGATCGAGTTCGCCAAGCCCGTTATCGACGTTGCCATTGAGCCCAAGACCAAGGCCGAGCAGGACAAGATGTCCCTGGCTCTGACCAAGCTCGCCGAGGAGGACCCGACCTTCCAGGTGTCCACCAACCACGAGACCGGCCAGACCATCATTGCCGGCATGGGCGAGCTGCACCTCGAGATTATCGTCGACCGTCTGCTCCGCGAGTTCAAGGTTGACGCTAACGTCGGTAAGCCCCAGGTTGCCTACCGCGAGACCGCTGGTCACGACGTCGAGAAGGCTGAGGGCAAGTTCGTCCGTCAGTCCGGTGGTCGCGGTCAGTACGGCCACGCCGTCATTAAGCTCGAGAAGATGGAGGAGGGCTTCGGCTACGAGTTCGTCAACGCTATCGTCGGCGGCGTCGTGCCCAAGGAGTACATCCCGTCCATCGACAAGGGCATCCAGGAGGCCCTGAACACCGGTGTTATCGCCGGCTTCCCGGTCCTCGACGTTAAGGTCACCCTGTTCGACGGTTCTTACCACGAGGTCGACTCCTCCGAGGCCGCCTTCAAGATCGCCGGTTCCATGGCTATCAAGGACGCCCTCAAGAAGTCCGATCCGCAGCTGCTCGAGCCGATCATGGCTGTCGAGGTCGAGACCCCCGAGCAGTACATGGGCGACGTTATGGGCAACCTCTCCGGTCGCCGCGGCAAGATCGAGGGCATGGAGGATCGCAAGAACAGCAAGCTCATCCGTGCCAAGGTGCCGCTGGGCGAGATGTTCGGTTACGCTACCGACCTTCGCTCCCAGACCCAGGGCCGTGCATCCTACACGATGCAGTTCGACTCTTATGAGCCGGCGCCCAAGTCCATCGTGGACGAGGTCATGAGCAAGAACGCCTAAGTTCGAGCTCCCTGTTACGTAATCCGCGAGAACATCTCTCGCACTCTTTGGAGGTTTAAGTTGGCTACCCAGAAGATCCGCATTCGCCTCAAGGGCTATGATCACGAGGTCGTCGATCAGTCCGCGAAGCTCATCGTTGAGACCGCTCAGAAGACCGGCGCTCGCGTTTCCGGTCCTGTCCCCCTGCCCACCGAGCGCAACCTGTACACGGTTATCCGCTCGCCGCACGTGAACAAGGACTCCCGTGAGCAGTTCGAGATGCGCACCCACAAGCGCCTCATCGACATCCTCGACCCCACCTCGGGCACCGTTGATTCGCTCATGCGTCTCGACCTCCCCGCTGGCGTCGACATCGACATCAAGCTCTAAGCGATATCGCTCATAGCTCAAAGGGCCCCGCTGCCGCTACGGCAGCGGGGCCCTTTTGTTTTGAATGATGGTTTGGACTGTGGGGTAATGCTGCCGAGTAGGTGGTTGCGGCGCCCTATTCGCTCAAGGGACGCAGCGATGCCTCCTCAAAATGGAAGGATCGAAAGCCGTCTTCCGTTTCGATGCACGCGCGACCAAAGCCATCGACCGTTTGAAAGATGCCACGCGCCAGCTCGTCCCCAGCGGGGGAGCGGGCGATAACGTGCTCCCCGATCCAATTGAGGTGAGCGATATATTCATCGTGGACGGGCGCGAGCGGACCGGCGTCTTCTTCCTTGGCGGTGAGGCGCTCTGCCCAGGCATCTACAGCGTCTATAACTGCGTGATAGACCTCATCGAGGAGCATGTCGACGGCGGGAACGTTCTCGTTGAGATCCGAGAGGCCAATTGCCGCCAGGCCGCCATCGGGCACCTCTTGGGGCGTGTAGTTTACGTTGACGCCAATGCCGCAGACGGCGAAAGGTTTGCCTTCGTTATCGCGTGCGGCCTCGACCAGAATGCCGCCGAGCTTGCGTCCTCGCGCGACCAGGTCGTTGGGCCATTTGAGGCCAATCTCGTTTGCAAGACCCTGCTTTTCGAGCGCCTCGAGCACCGCTAAGCCGCTGATGGCGGCAAGACCAGAGTACTTTGCAGGATTAACGCATGGACGCAGGACAATCGAAAGCAATAGGTTGCCGGCGGTTGAATCCCACTTGTGGCCGCGCCGGCCGCGTCCTGCCGTCTGAGTCCGGGCGGCAAGTCCCGTGCCGTGCGGCTCTCCCTGTTTTCCTGCTTCGAGCAGGTCATCGTTGGTCGATCCGGTTACGTCGACTATCGTTAAACGAGAATCCATAACAGCTGCTACCTCCTAAGTTAATAAGGCAATCGCGCAATGGTGTCGAGAGATAGACACAATGTGAAGCCTTTGTCGCATTTGGACAATTTAATGTTAACACGTCAACAACGACTAAAATGCGCTATCCTCTCTTGGTCGATGTAAACACGTCAACAACTCAAAGGAGGTTAGTGATGGGTTTCACGATTCTTGGAACAGGCTCGGCGCTTCCTGAGCGCAGTGTTTCCAATGACGAGCTATCTGAGTTCCTCGATACCTCGGATGAGTGGATTTTTACCCGCACCGGTATCAAGAGCCGCCACGTCTGCACCACCGAGTCACTCGACGACCTTGCCGTAGCGGCGAGCGAGCGGGCACTCCAGGTGTCCGGAATCGACGCGAGCCAGCTGGATCTAATCGTCTGCTCGACGACAACGGGTGACCACCTTGTTCCCGCCGAGGCGTGTGCCGTAGCCGAGCGTCTGGGCGCGACGTGCCCTGCCTTCGATGTCTCGGCGGCTTGTGCCGGCTTCGTGTTTGCGCTCGATGTCGCCGAGGGCTATATCGCCCGCGGCCGTGCCGAGCGCGTGCTTGTCGTTGCTGCCGAGCAGATGACGCGCACGCTCGACTGGACCGACCGCGCCACCTGCGTGCTCTTTGGCGATGGGGCAGGCGCCGCAGTGATTGGAGCTGGGGGAGACAACCCCCTTGCCGTTGAGCTTTCGACGGCGCCCGACGTCGAGACGTTGCGCGTACCCGGTCTGGTCGGCACCTCGCCGTTTAAGGCCTCTGCAGATAGCGAGAGCGTGCTGTCCATGAATGGCCGCCGCGTGTTCAAGTTCGGCGTCAACGCCATCTGCGACACGGTCCATAAGCTTGCGGGCGATGCGGGCATTTCGGTCGAAGACATCGACCATTTTGTATTCCATCAGGCTAACGAACGAATCCTGAGTCAGGCGGTCAAGCGCCTCGGCGTGCCAGACGAGCGCGTGGTTCGAACGCTGCGCGAGATCGGCAACATTTCGAGCGCATGCATTCCGCTTGCCCTCGACCGGCTGGCAAACGCCGGTGCACTTCACACAGGCGACACCATCGCCTTGGTTGGATTTGGCGCCGGTCTGGATATAGGTGGCTATCTGCTTCGTTGGAAGTAGTCGCACATAGGAAATAAAAACGCCCTAGGGCACAACCAAAGGAGAACTACCATGGCAGATCAGAAGACCTTCGAGCGCGTTTGCGACGTTATCCGCGAGACCGCCGGTCTTGACGATGTCGAGATGAAGCCCGAGTCCACGCTCGAGGAGATTGGTCTCGACAGCCTGGGCACCGTCGAGATCCTCGTCGCCGTCGAGGACGAGTTTGGCATCCAGCTCGATACCGAGGAGAACCCCAAGACGGTCGGCGAGTTCGCCGATACGGTCGAGGCGGCATTGGAGAAGTAGAGATGCTCAAGACTCCTCTCTGCGATCTGCTCGGCATCGAAAAGCCCGTGTTCCAGGGCGGTATGGCCTGGATTGCCGATGCCTCGCTGGCGTCCGCAGTGTCCGAGGCGGGTGGCTTAGGCATCATCGCGGCCATGAACGCCGACGCCAACTGGCTTCGCGACCAGATTCATGAGCTGCGCGCCAAGACGGATAAGCCCTTTGGCGTCAACGTCATGCTCATGAGCCCGTTTGCCGACGAGGTCGCGCAGGTCGTGATTGACGAGCGAGTGCCGGTCGTCGTGACGGGCGCCGGCAATCCCGCCAAGTACATGAAGGCGTGGAACGAGGCGGGCATCAAGGTCGTCCCGGTCGTTGCCTCGGTGGCGCTGGCGCGCCTCGTGGCACGTCGTGGAGCCACGGCGGTTGTTGCCGAGGGTACCGAATCGGGCGGCCATATTGGCGAGACCTCGACGATGGCACTGGTGCCGCAGGTCGTCGATGCGGTCGACATTCCCGTTGTGGCCGCTGGCGGTATTGCCGACGGCCGCGGCGTGGCGGCCGCCTTTATGCTGGGCGCCGCCGGCGTGCAGGTGGGTACGCGCTTTCTGATCGCAGACGAGTGCACCGTATCGGAGCAGTACAAGGAGATGGTCTTGAAGGCCAACGACACCTCGACGCGTGCGACCGGCCGCTCGACGGGACACCCGGTGCGCGCCCTCAAGAGCCCCTTTACCAACGCCTACGCCAAGAGCGAGGCGGCGGGCGTAAGTGTCGAGGAACTCGGGGCCATGGGCACGGGCGCCCTTCGCAAGGCCGCCAAGGACGGCAATTACGAAGAGGGTTCGTTTTTGTGTGGACAGATTGCCGGCATGGTCAACGAGCGCCAGAGCGCACGTGAAATCGTTGACGACCTGATCGATGGCGCCGAGCGCGTCCTGAAGGGTGCGTCCGCATGGGTAGCGTAGCGTTTCTGTTTGCTGGCCAGGGTGCCCAACACCCCGCGATGGGCGTCGACCTGATCGAGGCATCGCCGGCGGCCGCCGAGGTGTTCGCCATTGTCGACGAGGTGCGCCCGGGGACCAGCGAGCAGTGCCGGAGCGCCTCCAAGGAGGAGCTCTCGCAGACCGAGAACACGCAGCCGTGCGTGTTCGTTCACGACCTGGCAGCGGCTACCGCTCTGCGTGAGCGCGGCGTGGTGCCTGCCGCCTGTGCGGGATTCTCGCTGGGCGAGGTCGCCGCGCTCACCTTTGCGGGGGCATTCGATACGCGAGCGGGCTTTGAGCTCGTGTGCGAGCGCGCGGCGCTGATGGCCGCGGCTGCCGAGCGCCATCCGGGCGGTATGCGCGCCGTCATCAAGCTCGATGCGGAGCAAGTCGAGAATCTGGCAAAACAGGCCGGCGAGGACTGCTGGCCGGTCAACTACAACAGCCCGCAGCAGACGGTTGTTGCCGGAGCGCCCGAGGCGCTGCAGGAGCTCGACGTCCTAGTAAAAGGGGCTGGCGGCCGCGCTATGAAAGTCGCGGTGTCGGGTGCATTCCATAGTCCCTATATGACCGAGGCGACTGAGGGGCTGGCGACGTATATCCAAGCCGGCCACGCGCCGTCTCCGCTGCTGATTCCGGTCATGGCAAACATGACGGCGGCGCCCTATCCGGCGGATCCGCGAGCGGCATCGGATGTCTTGGCCAACCAGGTGAGTCATGCCGTGCGCTGGGTCGACACGCTGCATACTCTGCAGGATCAGGGCATCGACACGTTTATTGAGGTTGGCCCTGGCAAAACGCTGTCCGGCCTGGTCAAGCGTACGCTGAGCGACGTTTGCGTGTATTCGTGCGAAACAGCCGAGCAGGTCGCAGCTATTGCCGACGAGCTCGCATAGTCCACAGGGCTGTAACCCGAAAGGAATGACATGGGCAATTTGAACAACGGCACGCTCGAGCGCAACGACTTACGTCGCGTGGCACTGGTCACGGGCGGCTCGCGTGGTATCGGCCGCGCTTGTGCGGTTGGCCTGGCGGAGGACGGCTTTGATATCGCCGTCGTCTATGCCGGTAGCGTCGATGCGGCGCGCGAGACGTGCGAAGCCTGCGAGGCCGCTGGTGCCACAGCTCGCGCGTATCAATGCGATGTGGCCGACCCCGATGCCGTCAATGCGTGCATTGAGGCCGTGCTCAACGACTTTGGTTCGATTTGGGCGCTCGTCAACAACGCCGGTATCACCCGCGATGGCCTGCTCGTGCGCATGGGCGACGATGCCTTCGACCGCGTGCTCGATGTCAATCTCAAGGGCACGTTCAATGCGACGCGCGCGCTCACCAAGACCTTTATGCGCCAGCGCGGCGGCTGCGTCGTCAACATGAGCTCGGTCGTGGGCCTGATTGGCAATGCCGGGCAAGCCAACTACGCTGCCTCCAAGGCGGGCGTGATCGGCCTGACCAAGGCGGTGGCGCGCGAGCTTGCGCCCCGCGGCGTACGAGTGAACGCGGTCGCCCCCGGGTTTGTCGAGACGGATATGACGGCAAAGCTCTCGGAGAAGGTGCGTGCGGCAACCGAGGAGCAGATTCCCCTTAAGCGTATGGCGCAGCCCGAGGAGGTGGCCGGTGTGGTGCGCTTTTTAGTGAGCGATGCGGCTGCTTACATTACGGGCGAAGTCATACGCGTCGACGGCGGAATGGCGATGTAGAAACCAGAGCCACACAACAGCTTGGATGAGGAGACCATGATGGAACAGAGAGTTGCAATCACCGGCATCGGTGCCGTATCGCCGCTCGGCAACACCGCGCTTGCCACCTGGGCGGCCATGTGCGCCGGCACGTGCGGCATCGGTCCGATCACGCACTTTGATACCGATGCATTTGCCGTCAAGGTGGCGGCCGAGGTCAAGGGTTTTGACGGCAATGAGTACTTTGGCAAGCATGACGCCAAGCATCTCGACCCCTGTGTTCAGTTTGCGATGGCGGCGTCGGACGAGGCCATGCACGATGCGGGCTTTGATGTCGAAGGCGCCATCGATCGCGAGCGCTTGGGCGTCTACGTGGGCTCGGGCGTGGGCGGCATGCAGACGCTTGTCGACAACGTCCACACGATTGCCGATCGCGGGCCTCGTCGCGCATCGCCCTACATGATCGCGATGATGATCCCCAACATGGCTTCGGGCAACATCGCGATTCGCCATAAGGCAAAGGGCCCGACCCTGCCCGTGGTGACCGCGTGCGCAACCTCGGCCCATGCGGTGGGTGAGGCGTTCCGCGCCATCAAGCACGGCTATGCCGATGCAATCCTGGCCGGCGGCGCCGAGGCCGCCATTATCCCCGATGCCGTTGCGGGCTTTACGTCCTGCCGCGCATTGACCACCAACCCCGATCCCGCGACGGCTTGTCGCCCGTTCGATGCAGACCGCGACGGCTTTGTGATGGGCGAGGGCGCCTGCGTGCTCGTGCTCGAGGGTATGGAGCACGCACAGGCTCGCGGTGCGCACATTTACGCCGAGGTCGTGGGCTACGGCAACACCGATGACGCCTACCACATCACGAGTCCCGACCCGGACGCGGCAGGTATCGCCCGTGCGATATCGTTGGCGGTGGCCGAGGGCGACGTTAAGCCTTCCGAGGGCCTCTACATCAACGCCCACGGCACCTCGACCAAGCTCAACGATTCGTCCGAGACTGCGGGCATCAAACGAGCGCTCGGCGAGGACGCGGCGCGCGCCGCACATGTCTCGTCGACCAAGTCGATGACCGGCCACATGATCGGTGCCACGGGCGCCATCGAGGTCATGGCCTGTGCCATGGCGCTCGAGCAGGGTGTGGTGCCGCCGACCATTAACTACCACACGCCCGATCCCGCCTGCGATCTTGACTACACGCCCAATCGCGCGGTTCGCGCCGACCTTACCTGGGCGCTTTCGACCAATCTGGGCTTTGGCGGACACAATGCCGCCATCGCGCTGCGTAGATATGCAAGGAGCTAGAGCATGGATTCCAAAAGACTTGCTGAGATAGCTGATGTTATGGAGGACCGCGGCCTCACGCGCGTGCGCGTTGAGGAGCCCGATGGCACCGCGGTCGAACTCGAGCGCGCGAGCGCCGCGCGGCCGGTTGCCGTGCCCATGCCTATGCCGGGTGCCGTGACTGCTCCGGCGGTGGCTCCTGTCGCCATGCCTGCCGCCGCACCGGAGCCCGCCGCGCAGGCGCCTGCCGCCGCACCGGAGCCCAAGGGCACCGAGGTGACCGCTCCCATGGTCGGCGTTTTCTATGCTGCCCCGGCGCCGGGCGACGAGCCGTTTGTGCACGTGGGCTCCAAGGTCAAGGCCGGCGAGACCCTCTGCATCATCGAGGCCATGAAGGTTCTCAACGAGGTGACGGCAGAGGCGGATGGCGAGGTACTCGAGATCTGCGTGGCCGACGGCGACCTCGTGGAGTTTGGCAGCTGCCTCATGAGGATCGGATAGGTGATATCCATGAACAAAGAAGAGCTCAAGAAACTGTTGCCGCATCGCGAGCCGATGCTTTTGCTCGACGAAGCCGAGCTGGTGGGCAACGAGGCCCACGGCAAGATCACGATTACGGGCGACGAGTACTTTTTGCAGGGGCATTTTCCGGGAAACCCGGTCGTCCCCGGCGTGATTCAGTGCGAGATGCTCGCCCAGAACTGCTGCGTGCTGCTGATGGGCGATGAGGAAGCTCGCGGTGCGACACCGTTCTACACGAGTCTGGACAAGGTGCGCTTTAAGCGTCCGGTGCGCCCGGGCGACACGGTAGGTCTGGTGTGCTCCATCACGCGTGCGCGCGGGCCGTTCCGCTTTGCGACGGGTACTGCGAGCGTCAACGGTGAGGTTTGCTGTCGCGCCGATATGTCTTTTGCACTCATGCACGAAAGTTAAGGAAGGCTTCATGTTCGACAAAGTGCTCATCGCCAACCGCGGCGAGGTCGCGGTCCGTGTTATCCGCGCGTGCCGCGATATGGGCATCAAGACCGTCGCCGTCTACTCCACGGCCGATGCGGACGCGCTGCACGTGCAGCTTGCCGACGAGGCGTATTGCATCGGCGGCCCGCGTCTTGCCGAGAGCTACCTCAACGACGATGCCGTGCTCACCTGTGCCGTAAAGTCGGGAGCTAAGGCAATTCATCCCGGTTATGGCTTCTTTTCCGAGAAGGCGAGCTTCGTGCGCGACTGCGACAAGTATGGCCTGGCGTTTGTCGGTCCTTCGGCCGAGGTGATCGACAGCATGGGCGACAAGGACGCCGCGCGTCGAACGGCTGCCGCGGCGGACGTGCCCATCGTGCCGGGCTGTGATTTGCTCAAAAGCCCCGAGGAGGCAACGGCCGAGGCCGAGCGCATTGGCTGCCCCGTGCTTATTAAGGCGCGTGCAGGTGGTGGCGGTCGCGGCATTCGCAAGGTCGAGCGCGTGGAAGATGCGGCAAAGGCGTTCATCGAGGCGCGTGCCGAGGGGGAAGCCGTTTTTGGCGACGGCGAGTGCTACATGGAGAAGTTCGTCGCGCCGGCGCACCACGTTGAGGTGCAGATTATGGCCGATAAGCAGGGCCATGTGTTTTCGCTCGGCGAGCGTGAGTGCTCGGTGCAGCGCCGCAACCAAAAGCTAATCGAGGAGAGCCCCGCGCCGTGCCTCGACGGACACGACGACATTCGTGCTCGCATGCACAAGGCAGCGCGTGACCTGGCTCGTGCCGTCGGCTACGAAGGAGCCGGTACCATCGAGTTCCTGTATTCGGACGACGGCAATTTCTACTTTATGGAAATGAACACGCGCTTGCAGGTGGAGCATCCGGTTACGGAGTTTGTGACCGATACCGACTTGGTCAAGTGGCAGCTGCGCGTGGCGGCCGGCCAGCCCCTGCCCTTTGAGCAGGAGGACGTACCGGTCCGCAACCACGCCATGGAGTGCCGCATCAATGCCGAAACGCCGGACTTTCTGCCGTCATGCGGAACGGTCACCGCGTTGCGTGTGCCGGGTGGTCCGCGCGTGCGCTGGGATTCCGCCATGTTTACCGGTGCGAAAGTCCCGCCGTACTACGATTCCATGCTCGGCAAGCTCATCGTGTGTGCGCCCACGCGCGACGGCGCCATTCGCAAGATGCGCTCGGCCCTGGGCGAGCTCGTGATTGAGGGCGTGAGCGAAAACAGCGAGCTTCAGCTCGACGTGCTGGCAAACGATGAGTTCTTGTCGGGCATGTACCACACCGATCTGATGGGGCATCTCTATGCTGATGAATAGAAAAGCGAAGACGGTCAACGTCCTCGAGGGGCCGATGACCGAGTCGTGCGCCGAGTTTCCCGCGCGCCACGTATTTATCAAGTGTCCGGAGTGCCGCCGCGTGATCGATGAGGCACGCCTGCACGACAACCTTGAGGTCTGCCCTCGTTGCGGCAAACACTTTCGCGTGAGCGGTCGCGCGCGCATGCGCATGACGGTCGACGAGGGCACGTTTGAGGAATGGGATGCCAATCTGGCGTCGGAGGATTTCCTCTCGTTTCCCGGCTATGCCGACAAGCTCAAGAGCGTGAGCGAGCGTTCGGGCGAGCGCGATGCCGTTGTGTGCGGCAAGGGTAAAATCTGCGGCTGCGATACCGCGCTCTTCTTTATGGATGCCAACTTTATGATGGGTTCGATGGGCTCCGTGGTGGGCGAGAAGATCTGCCACGCATTTGAGCGTGCGACCGAGCTGGGATTGTCAGTTGTCGGCTTTACCGTTTCGGGCGGCGCGCGCATGCAAGAGGGCGTGACATCGCTTATGCAGATGGCCAAGATTTCTGCGGCGGTTAGGCGCCACAGTGAGGCGGGCGGCCTGTATATCACGGTGCTCACCGATCCCACGACCGGAGGCGTAACCGCGAGTTTTGCCATGGAGGGCGACATTATCCTGGCCGAGCCCGATGCCCTGACGGCGTTTGCCGGTCCACGCGTGATCGAGCAGAACATGCACAAGCGCCTGCCCAAAGGATTCCAGCGCTCCGAGTTTTTGCTGGAGCATGGCTTTTGCGATGCCGTTGTTCCGCGTGGCGAGATTGCGCTCACGGTAGGCGAGCTGCTGGCGCTGCACGAAGGGCACGCACCCGGCCTGGGGGCACCGCATGAAATCGTGCATACGGGTCGCCGCGGCAAAAAGCTGGGACACTTGTTCAAGCGCTCGACGGCACCAAAAACCGCGCTCGAGATTGTCAAGCAGACCCGCTCGGCAGATCGAGCCACGGCGGGTGAGATGATCTCGCTGGGCCTCGACGGATTTGTGGAGTTGCACGGCGACCGTTACTTTGGCGACGACGCCGCTGTGGTGGCTGGCATTGGCTGGAAAGACGGACACCCCGTAACGGTCATCGCCATCGAGCGCGGCACCACGACCAAAGAGCGTATGCGCCGCAACTTTGGCATGGCGCATCCCGAGGGCTATCGCAAAGCGCGTCGCCTTATGCGCCAGGCCGAAAAGTTTGGTCGACCGGTTCTGTGCCTGGTCGATACTTCGGGTGCGTTTTGCGGCATCGGTGCCGAGGAGCGCGGCCAGGGCGAGGCGATTGCCCGGAATCTCATGGAGATGAGCGGCCTTAAGACACCGATTGTCTCGGTGGTGACAGGCGAGGGCGGCTCTGGTGGCGCGCTGGCGCTGTCCGTGGCTGATCGCATTTTTATGCTTTCGAGCTCGGCCTATTCGGTCGTGAGCCCCGAGGCCTGTGCGTCGATCCTGTGGAAGGATACCGAGCGCGCGAATGAGGCCGCCGAGGCGCTTAAGCTCACGGCCCCCGATCTGTTGGCGCTCGGCATCATCGACGGCATTGTTGACGATAGGGGCCTGTCGCATGAGGAAATCGCCCGTGCCGTCATGTCCTCGGCATTTGATGCCTTCGATACGCTTGGACGGCTCGACGACGCGACCCTCACAAACCTCCGCTACGAAAAGTACCGCGCAATCGGTCAGTACCGCACGATGTGACAAAGGGACAGCCCACATGTCACATTGGGAAAGGCGCTCCATGTCACAAGTTTCTAACACCTCGTTTACAACGACGGTTTCATCAAACGCCATGGCCGTGGTGGACTATCTGTCTAAAAGCATGATGTCGGCGTTGCCATTCATTGTCTGCGCGGCGTTGTTCCGCACCGTCGCCGTCATTATGGGCGAGGGCATGCTGGGCCTGTGGTCTGCCGATTCCGAAATCTATCGCCTGTTCTACAGTTGGCTCTATAACGCCGGCTACTACTTTTTGCCCATTTATCTCGGTTGGGCGGCCGCCCGCCAGCTCGGTTGCTCGGAGCAGCTGGGCATGATGCTGGGCGGCGTATTGATTGCGCCCGATCTGCTTAAGCTCGTCGATGCCGCATCGACGACGGGGGCATCGATGACTTCCGTGTATGGTCTGCTTCCCGCGCCGGTCAACGATTACACGACGACTGTTATTCCGGTTCTCATCTCGGTGCCCGTGCTATGGCGAGTGGAGTGTTTCTTTCGGCGCGTTATCCCTAAGGCCGTGGCGTTTTCGTTCGTTCCGTTTGCAACCATGCTCGTCATGGTTCCGGTTTCGCTGTGTATCACGGCGCCGGCGGGCAGCTATCTGGGCATGCTGTTGGGGCAGCTTATGTTTATGCTTGGCAATTCCGGTGGTATCGTGTCGCTGCTCACGCTCATGGGGCTTGCCGCGGGCTGGGAGTTCCTTAAGATCGTGGGTGTCAGTAACGTTGTCCTATCGCTTGCGTACGCGCAGTTTATGAGTGTGGGAACGGATTCGTGCATTCTCATTGCCGCGACAATGGCGACGTTCGCTGTTTGGGGCATGCCCTTTGGCGCGTCGCTCCGCGTTGCGGGTAAGGATGAGAAGGCGCTCATGCTGGGCTATTCAATCTCAGGCGTGCTTGGCGGCGTAAGCGAGCCGGCGCTGTACGGTTGCGGCTTTAAATATGGAAGGTGCCTGACGTGCATGGCCATTGGCGGCGCCTTAGGAGGCCTTGTTGCGGCCGTGGGCCACGTTACGGCCTATACCATCGGCATGACGAATGTTCTTATGGTCATTGGCTTTGCCACGGGCGGCATTTCGAACCTGCTGTGGTGCTGCGTTGCCGGCGGCACGGCATTTGCGGTGTCTGCGGCGCTGAGCTACTGCTTTGGCGTGGTGCCGGCGAAGGGGCGGGCGACGGGGGATGGAGCCGGTTCGCCCGAAACAGTGGCAAGCGCTGCTGAAGCAAGCGCATAAACCTGTGCAACAAAAGGACGATTCCTTTGTCATGTTCCAAGGCCGCGGCTCGTGTGGGTTGCGGCCTTTTTGTATCTGGGGGACAAAGTGGCTACACTACAATCCGTTTGAGCAATAGATATATAGGTAGTACCGTGGGGGCGGATGTAGATGGTCGAGTGGATTGTTCGTCGTGCGCAGGGCGACCGTGCGCGCGTGGGCACGTTGACGGGCGTGGTGTGTATTCTCGCCAATGTGGCACTATGCGCTGCGAAGGGCGCAATTGGCGTGCTGTCGGGATCGGTTTCGATCGTGGCGGATGCCATGAATAACCTGTCCGATGCCAGCTCGAATATCGTGAGCGTGCTGGGCTTTAAGCTGGCGAGCAAGCCGGCCGACCCCGAGCATCCTTACGGACATGGCCGCTACGAGTATCTCTCGGGTCTGGTCGTGGCGGCGCTCGTGCTGCTGATCGGCCTTGAGCTTATCAAGTCCTCGTTTGAGCGCATCATCCACCCCGAGCCTGTCGAGTTCTCGCTTGCCCTGGTGGTAGTCCTGGCACTTTCGATGGTTGTTAAGCTGTGGATGGCGGCCCTCAACCAAAAGCTCGGTGACCGCATTGAGTCCGAGACGCTACATGCGACCGCTCAGGATTCCAAGAACGATGTCCTTGCCACAGGCGCCGTGTTAGTGTGCGCGATTGTTTCCCAGGTGACGCACATCAATCTTGACGCATGGGTCGGCCTTGCCGTTGGCGCCTATATTGGCTGGAGCGGCTTTGAGCTTATCCAAGATACGGTGAGCCCGCTTTTGGGTCAGGCACCCGATCCCAAGTTGGTCAAGCACATCCGAGACAAGATCATGAGCTACCCCGGTGTTTTGGGCGTTCATGACCTAATGGTTCACGATTACGGTCCGGGCAGGAAGTTTGCAAGCGCGCACGCCGAGATGGCGGCCGAGGCCAGCCCGCTGGAAAGCCACGACACGCTCGATAACATCGAGCAGTCGTTTAGGAACGAGGACGGCATGATCGTCACGCTCCATTACGATCCCATCGTGACCGACGATCCAAAGGTGGCGAGCATGCGCCTGCGTATCAACGCAATGGCTCAGGAGATCGATAGCCGCCTTTCGATTCACGACCTTCGTTGCGTGCCGGGTCCCACGCACACCAACGTGATCTTTGACTGCGTGCGTCCCTCGGATCTGCAGATGAGTGCCGAAGACGTAAAGCACGCGCTGGCACAACGAGTCGAATCGGAATATCCCAAGTCGATTGCCAAGATTACGATCGACGAAGACTACGTAGGGCATACCCACGAGTAGGGCTGTGCCGGCAAGGTAACTGAAGCAGAAGGGGAGAGCATGAAGCGTCTCTATCTACTCCGTCACGGCCAGACGGAATTCAACGTCAAAAAGCTGGTCCAGGGCCGCTGCGATTCACCGCTCACCAATTTGGGCCGTCAGCAGGCACGGGCGGCAGCCGCATGGCTCAAGGCCCACGGCGTCGTCCCCGACAAAGTGGTCTCATCACCCTTAGGCCGAGCCATGGACACGGCAAGTCTCGTCGCACGCGAACTTCTCGGCCCGGACGCCGCTGTCGAGCCCTGCGAAGGCATCATCGAGCGCTGCTACGGCACCTTCGAAGAAGGCCCCCACGACGCGCTACCCACCGACGTTTGGGATCCGGGCGAGGATCTGGTCCCCTTCGGAGGAGAGGGAAGCAAAGCGTTACAAGAACGCATGGTAGCCACCCTCACCAATATCATGGGCTCCGAGGGCATCGAAACCCTCTTAGCAGTAAGCCACGGCAGCGCCAGCCGCCAATTCATCAAGGCCGCAGCCCCAGAGGGCTTCGAGCTCCCAGCAAAACTTCCCAACTGCGCCATCATGATCTTCGATTTCGATGAGGCAAAGCCACAAGCAGAGGGCGAGCCAATGCAATGCAAGTTCACCCTTCAGCAAATAGTGGACCCCAAACAAAGTCATTAGCCTGAACGAGCAAGGTTTAGCAGACATCAACGTGGCGTTCCCAGTGTGCGGCGGAGGGGGCGGGCCTGAGGCATATTAAGGTTGTCGCGAGTTCCGCACGAACAGGAGAGCACTTAATGTGCTCTCCGTCGTGAGCAGGACTGTAGAGCAGCAACCTTAATATGCCTCAGGCCCGCCCCCTCCGCCGCACACCGGGAACGTGCCACGCACTTTACCTGCGTAAACAATGTGAGTGAAATATGAATCTCGATGGATACGCCCGCAGCCGTGTATACTAAACAGCTGTGTGAAACCAGGGGAGTATTCTGGCTGGACAAAATGCCTGCTTAATAGGGTTGTCAGGTAGTCCGGACATAATACAAGGTTGGGGAGCACGTCGTGTAAGTAGTGGTCCTCTAGGGGCGTACGCTCGGTGGTGTACGCATTGTCCCAAGACCACGCGAGAGTTGGGATCATATCTTGATCAGCATGATTCTCGGCCGCAAGATTGGCATGACCCAGGTTTGGGACGAGGACGACAACGTCGTTCCCGTCACGGTCATCCAGGCTGGCCCCTGCGCTGTCTCGCAGGTTAAAACTCAGGCAACCGACGGCTATGACGCCGTCCAGATCGGTTTCGGCGACATCAAGGCCAAGAACGTGAACAAGCCCATGGCTGGTCACTTCGCTAAGGCTGGCGTCGAGCCTGTCCGTTTCCTTCGTGAGGTCCGCGTCGAGAACGGCGAGGAGCACAAGGTCGGCGAGGTCGTCACCGTCGCTGATTTCGCTGATGTCGAGAAGGTCGACGTCATCGGTACCTCCAAGGGTAAGGGCTTCCAGGGTCGCATCAAGCGCTGGGGTCAGCGCCGCGGTCCTATGACGCATGGTTCTCACTTCCAGCGTCACCCCGGTTCTATCGGTCAGTGCGCCTATCCTGCGCGCGTCCTCAAGGGCGTCAAGATGGCCGGTCACATGGGTAACGAGCGCGTTACCGTTAAGAACCTTTCCGTTGTCCGCATCGATGCCGAGCAGAACCTCATCTTGGTCAAGGGCGCTGTCCCGGGTGCCAAGAATGGTCTCGTCGCCATCCGTATGGCCTAAGGGCCCAGCCCATTTAGCCCAGCGTCATACCAAGGAGAACACTTAAATGGCAAAGTTTGAAGTAAAGAACAGCGAGGGCAAGAAGGTCGCCGAGGCCGAGCTCGCCGCTGAGGTGTACGGCATCGAGCCGAACATCCACGTTATGCACCACATCGTCAAGTGCCAGATGGCCTCTTGGCGTCAGGGCACCCAGTCCGCTAAGGGCCGCTCTGAGGTTTCCGGTGGCGGCAAGAAGCCTTGGCGTCAGAAGGGCACCGGCCGTGCCCGCCAGGGTTCCATCCGTGCTGCCCAGTGGCGTCACGGTGGCGTTGTCTTCGCCCCCAAGCCCCGTTCCTACGCTAAGCGTATGAACAACAAGGAGGTCAAGCTGGCTATGCGCTCCGCGCTGTCCGCCAAGCTGGCCGATGGCGAGCTCGTGCTCGTCGACGACTACGGCTTCGAGAAGCCTTCCACCAAGGCTGCCGTAGCCATGCTCAAGGCTCTCGGCCTTGAGGGCAAGCGTCTGACCATCATCGTTCGCGATGAGGACGTCAACGCCTACCTGTCGTTCCGCAACATTCCCAAGACGTTCATCATCACTGCCGACGAGGCCAACACCTACGATCTCGTCAACAACAACGCTGTGCTGATGCCCGCCGACATCGCCGCTCACTTCGGGGAGGTGCTTGCATAAATGACCGCCCACGAGATCATCATCCGTCCGATCGTGTCCGAGCGTTCCTTCTCCGGCATGGAGCAGAACAAGTACACGTTCGAGGTCGCCAAGGATGCTAACAAGTATCAGATCAAGGACGCTGTCGAGGAGATCTTCGGCGTCAAGGTCGTTCGCGTGAACACCCTGACGGTCAAGCCCAAGACCAAGCGCGTGCGCTATGTCGCCGGCAAGACCCGTTCTTGGAAGAAGGCCATCGTCACGCTGGCCGAGGGCGACACCATCGAGGTCTTTGGCAACCAGGCCTAAGACTCGCTGCTGTTGAGTGAGCTCATGCCTCCCAAATAGGGGAGGCGAGAGCTCAAGGTTTTGGGCGTATAAAATGGACACGCCCGGAGCCGTGTATACGTCCGGTGTCATCGCACCCGAGGCAGAACCTCGAATCCCTGTCTGCGATGGCTAACGGATTCCTATTGAAAGGGATTGTAATGGCTGTAAAGCACCTTAAGCCGACCTCCGCTGGTAGGCGTTGGCAGACGATCTCCGACTTCTCCGAAATCACCTGCACCAAGCCCGAGAAGTCTCTTCTCGAGCCCCTGCCCAAGAAGGCCGGTCGTAACAACAACGGCCGCATCACCACCCGCCACCAGGGCGGCGGCGTGAAGCGTCGTTACCGCGTGATCGACTTCAAGCGCAACAAGGACGGCGTGCCCGCCAAGGTTGCCACGATCGAGTACGATCCGAACCGTTCCGCTCGCATCGCTCTGCTGCACTACGCTGACGGTGAGAAGCGCTACATCCTGGCCCCCAAGGGCCTCGAGGTCGGTCAGACCATCATGTCCGGTTCTGACGCCGACATCAAGCCGGGCAACGCTCTGCCCCTCGCCGACATCCCCGTCGGTACGCTCATCCACGCCGTCGAGTTCCAGCCGGGCAAGGGCGCCGCTATCGCCCGTTCCGCCGGTAACTCCTGCCAGCTGATGGGTAAGGAGGGCAAGTACGCTATCGTCCGTATGCCTTCCTCCGAGATGCGCCGCATCCTCGTTACCTGCCGCGCCACCGTCGGTGAGGTCGGCAATGCCGATCACGCCAACATCGTCATCGGCAAGGCCGGCCGTAAGCGTCACATGAACGTGCGCCCGACCGTCCGCGGTACCGTCATGAACCCTGTCGACCACCCGCACGGCGGTGGCGAGGGCAAGAACCACACCTCTGGTCGTCCCTCTGTTACCCCCTGGGGTAAGCCGACGAAGGGCCTTCGTACGCGCAAGAAGAAGAAGGTCTCGAACCAGCACATCATTCGTCGCCGTAAGAAGTAATTTCGGATACCGAGTTTTAGGAGAAAGCACTTATGAGCAGAAGTCTCAAAAAGGGCCCGTTCGTGGAGACTCGCCTTCTCTCGCGTATCACCGCGATGAACGAGGCTGGCAAGAAGGACGTCGTGAAGACCTGGTCCCGCGCGTCCACCATCTTCCCCGAGATGGTTGGTCACACCATCGCCGTCCACGACGGCCGCAAGCATGTGCCCGTGTATGTTACCGAGTCCATGGTTGGTCACAAGCTCGGCGAGTTCGCGCCGACTCGTACGTTCCGTGGCCACAAGGCCAAATAGGGGGTTAACCGTAAATGGCAACTAAGTCTATTGAAACTGAGGCCACCGAGGTTCGCGCCGTCGCTAAGTACGTGCGTGTTTCCCCCAGCAAGGCCCGCCTGGTGGTCGATCTGATCCGCCGCAAGCCTGTCGCTCAGGCCTTCGACATCCTCCACTTCTGCGACCGCGCCGTCGCCGTGGATGTCGAGAAGGTTCTCCGTTCCGCCGTTGCGAACGCCGAGAACAACAACGGTCTGCGTGCCGACAACCTGGTTGTCGCCGCTGCCTATGTTGACGAGGGTCCGACGCTTAAGCGCATCCGTCCCCGCGCCAAGGGTTCCGCTTCTCGCATTCTGAAGCGTACTTCCCACATCACCGTCGTCGTTGCTCCTCGAAAGGAGGCGTAAAGCTGTATGGGTCAGAAAGTCTACCCCACCGGCTTCCGTCTTGGCATCACCGAGAACTGGCGCTCCCGCTGGTTCGCAGAGAAGGATTACGCTAAGACCCTCGGTAACGATCTCGAGATCCGCAAGTACCTCGAGAAGCGTCTTTCCCGCGCAGCTGTCTCCCGCGTCGAGATCGAGCGCGCTGGCGACAAGGTGAAGGTCATCATCCTCACCGCTCGCCCCGGCGTTGTCATCGGTAAGAAGGGTGCCGAGATCGATACCCTCCGCACCGAGCTCGAGAAGGTCGCTGGCGTCTCCAAGGGCCAGCTCTCCGTCGACGTTGTCGAGATCAAGCGTCCCGAGCTCGACGCCAACCTCGTTGCTCAGTCCATCGCTGAGCAGCTCGAGGGCCGCGTTGCCTTCCGTCGCGCTATGCGCAAGGCTGTCCAGTCCGCCCGCAAGGCCGGCGCCAAGGGCATCCGTATCCAGTGCTCCGGTCGTCTCGGCGGTGCCGAGATGGGCCGTCGTGAGTGGTACCGCGAGGGTCGCGTGCCTCTGCACACCCTCCGTGCCAAGATCGACTACGGCACGGCTGTCGCCAGCACCACCATGGGTGCCTGTGGCGTGAAGGTCTGGATCTACCTGGGCGAGAAGCTCCCGGGCCAGCCTGTTCCCAACCCTGCACTCGAGGGCTCTTCCCGTCCTCGTCGTCGTAACTCCGAGAGGAGGGGTCAGTAGTGCTTGCCCCTAAGCGTATTCTTCACCGCAAGGTGCAGCGTGGCTCCATGAAGGGCCAGGCCAAGGGTAATACCGAGCTGCATTTCGGCGAGTTTGGTATCCAGGCTCTCGAGGCCCATTGGATCACCAACCGTCAGATCGAGGCCGCTCGTATTGCCATGACCCGCTACATGAAGCGTGGCGGTCGTGTCTACATCACGATCTTCCCCGATAAGCCCATCACCAAGAAGCCTGCCGAGACTCGCATGGGTTCTGGTAAGGGTAACCCCGAGGAGTGGGTGGCCGTCGTCAAGCCCGGCCGCATCATGTTCGAGGTCAAGGGCGTGCCCGAGGAGGTCGCTCGCGAGGCTCTGCGTCTTGCACAGCACAAGCTTCCCATCAAGACCAAGATTGTTGCTGCCAAGAACGCTGAGCAGCGCATCGAGAAGGAGATGGCTGAGGAGGCCGCTCTCGAGGCCAAGTGGGCTGCTGAGGACGCCGCCGCCGCCAAGGAGGAGAACTAATGAAGCCCGCAGAGATTCGTGAGCTCTCGGACGCTCAGCTCGTTGAGAAGCTGAAGGAAATGCGCGCCGAGCTCTTTAACCTTCGTTTCCAGATGGCCACCAGCCAGCTGGACAACACCGCTCGCGTCAACACCGTGAAGAAGGACATCGCTCGCGTCCTCACGGAGCAGCGCGCCCGTGAGATCGCAGCGGAGAAGTCCGCTGTCGCCGAGTAGGACCTAAGGAGAGAACATGACTGATTCGCGTAACTCGCGTAAGGTCCGTACGGGTGTCGTTACCTCCGTCTCCGGTGCCAAGACCATTGTTGTCACCATCACCGAGCGCAAGCGTCACCCCAAGTACGGCAAGATGATGACCAGCTCCAAGAAGCTGCACGCTCACGACGAGGAGTGCACGGCTGGCGTGGGCGACACCGTCCGCGTTATGGAGACCCGTCCTATGTCCAAGATGAAGCGTTGGCGCCTCATCGAGGTCGTCGAGCGCGCTAAATAAGCAGTCGCTCTTACGACTTGTACGTTTCCGAAGATGTGCGTATGCCTGGCTTGCATACCACGGGCCGTATAAAGGCTGCGCACCTCTCTTCGGTTCTTAGTTCGGAGGAACATCTACCATGATTCAGATGCAAACCATGCTGAACGTCGCCGACAACTCCGGCGCTCGCAAGATTCGCTGCATCAAGGTGCTTGGCGGTTCCAAGCGTCGTTATGCAGGCATCGGCGATGTGTTCATCGGTGCTGTCCAGGAGGCTACCCCTGGCGCCAACGTCAAGAAGAAGGACGTTGTCCGTTGCGTCGTCGTTCGTACCGTTAAGGAGATCCGCCGCAAGGATGGCTCCTACATTCGCTTTGATGAGAACGCCTGCGTTGTCATCAACAACGATGGTTCGCCCGTCGGCACCCGTATCTTCGGGCCCGTCGCTCGCGAGCTTCGTGACAAGAAGTACATGAAGATCGTCTCGCTCGCTCCCGAGACCCTGTAGTTAGGGGAGATATATGTATATCAAGAAGGGCGATAAGGTCCAGGTTCTCTCTGGTAAGGATCGCGGCAAGCAGGGCGTTGTCCTGCGTGCTCTCCCCGCCGAGAACAAGGTCGTTGTCGAGGGCGTTTCGGTCGTCAAGAAGGCCGTCAAGCCCAACGCTGCCAACCAGCAGGGCGGCATCGTTTCGCAGGAGGCTCCCATCGACGCCTCCAACGTCAATCTCGTTTGCCCCGAGTGCGGTAAGGTTACCCGCGTCGGTCACGAGAAGGACGGCAAGAACAAGCTGCGCGTCTGCAAGAAGTGCGGCCACAAGTTCTAAGCTGCCCGCAACAGTTAAGTTGCTAGCAAAGGCCCGGATGCCACGGCACCCGGGCCTTTTTTGATCCCTATTCATTGGGTACTCATTGGGGACAGGCTTAAATGAGTGATTGCGCGCACGAAGGCTGGCGTGACAGTTGGTCAGCTTGTGCGTTGCTGCGGACTCGGTGAGGCAACGGTTAAAAGGGCAACTGTTGGCTGGCGCGACGCCTCAATTGATCCGTTTTCCTCCGTCCCCAAGGGATCAGGTGATGCGTATTTGTGTGTAGTTACGTGCGTAGGATTGCGTGATTGTGCTTGTATATGCGCCATCTGCTGCTGAATTTTGACCATTTAGCGGTAATACACGCAGAAGCACGCACATACACGCGCATTTGTGCGAATATAGAGCTGTCAGAAATAAAAGACTTTTCACGACGCAGGAGGCAGATATGGCAGATTGTAAACAGGCTCCGCTTGATGCTGCGGCAGCCGCAAAGGCAGCGTTCGCTTCGGTCCAGGACAAGCCATTCCCCGATGATATCTTTACGGCTCCCGAGCTTCGTTGGGCTGTGATCGGGTGCGGTGTTATCGCCAACCAGATGGCCCAGTCTCTCGCTCTTTCCGGCCGCAAGCTTGCGGGCGTCGCCAACCGCACGCTGTCCAAGGCTCAGGCTTTTGCCGATCAGTATGGCATCGAGAAGGTCTACGAATCGGTCGAGGACCTCTATGCCGATCCGAACATCGACGCGATCTATATCACCACGCCGCATAACACGCACATCACCTATCTGCGTGCGGCCCTGGCAGCTGGCAAGCACGTGCTTTGCGAGAAGGCCATCACCCTCAACTCCGCCGAGCTCGACGAGGCGCGTGCCATTGCCGACGAGCATAACGTGATCCTCATGGACGCCACTACGGTGCTCCATATGCCCTTGTATCAGGAGCTGCGCCGCCGCATGGATGTCGGCGAGTTTGGCCGCATGAACCTCGCCCAACTCAACTTTGGCAGCTACAAGGAGTACGGCGACCTGACCAACCGTTTCTACAATCGCAACCTTGCTGGCGGTGCCATGCTCGACATTGGCGTCTATGCCCTGTCCGTTATGCGCCTCTTTATGGCAAGCCAGCCCGCTGAGGTCGTTTCGCTGGGCAACACCTGTGAGACCGGCGTTGACGTTGCGGGCGGCATCGTCTGCCGTAATGCCGAGCAGCAGCTGGGTGTTGTGAGCCTTACGCTTCACTCCAAGCAGCCCAAGCGCTCGGTCATCAGCTTTGACAAGTGCTATATCGAGGTCAACGAGTATCCGCGTGCCGATCACGCGACCATCGTGTGGACTGCGGACGGCCACCGCGAGGAGGTCCACGCCGGCACCGAGGCTTACGCCCTGTGCTATGAGATGGCCGATCTTGAGAAGGCCGTTGCCGGCGACGACTCCAAGCGCGAGCTACTGGATTATGCTTCTGATGTTATGGAGCTTATGACCAAGCTTCGCACCGACTGGGGAGTCGTGTACCCCGAGGAGGAGTAAGCGATGCTTGCGGAAGATAGGCTCAACGCGATCGTGTCGATGGTGCAGCAGGCCGGCTCGGTTACCGTGCCGGAGCTTGCCGAGGCTCTGGGCGTGACGGCGTCTACCATTCGGCGCGACCTGCAGACGCTCGATCGAGCGCACCGCATCGCTAAGGTCCACGGTGGAGCGACGAGTCTTGAGCGCGCGCACGTGACGCGTGACTTAACACTCAACGAGCGCAGCGACCTCCATAACGACGACAAGGAGCGTATCTGCGCCCGTGCGGCGGCGCTTGTGGAGCCCGAGAGCTTTGTATACATCGACTCGGGCTCGACGACGCTCAAGCTCATCGAGCATCTTCCACACCTTGAAGATGTCACCTATGTGACCGATTCCGTGCTCCATGCTCAGCACCTCGCTTTGCGCGGCATGCGTACCGTGGTGCTGGGCGGCGAGCTCAAGCCCGAGACCGAGGCGCTCGTTGGCCCCGATGCCTTGGCAACCCTAGACCGCTACAACTTCAATTGTGGCTTTTGGGGCTCTAACGGCATTGCCGCCGAGCAGGGCTTCACGGCGCCCGATATCGAGGAAGCGCAAGTAAAGCGTATCTCGATGCGCCATACGGCCAAGCGCTTCGTAATCTCGGACGCCAGTAAATTTGGCATGGTGGCGCCCGTCAAGTTCGCGGATTTTCGCGATGCAACGATTATTACCGCGGGCGAGGTCCCCGCCAAGTACCGGGCAATGGACAACGTCATCACGGTCTAGAAGCAGGGGCAGGCTAAGGCCAAAACCACCGCGAAGGTACCTGTCCCCATTGTGGTGGTTTAGGGCTCCCAGGGGCAGGGGGCTTCGATGTGGATGTGCTCGCCGGTAACGGGATGCGTAAAGGACACGCTGTGGGCGTGGAGCATCAATCCGCATGGGCGCGGCGTTCCGTACAGGTCGTCGCCCACCAGCGGATGGTGCTCGCTGGCCAGATGGACGCGAATCTGATGCTTGCGGCCGGTGAGCAGCTCGACATCGATATACGAACGCGTGGGCAGGCCTCGACGGCTCTTAAGGCGCTTGAGCACCTTGACGCGCGTCTGAGACGGCTTGCCGCTGGCACCGACGCGCATCTTGCGGCTATCGTGGCGGTCGCGGGCGATCGGCTTGTCGATGAGCTTTTCGTTCCAGTCTATCTTGCCCTCGGCCAGCGCCAGATAGTGCTTTTCGAAGGCGTGGTCGTTCACCATCTGGTCAAAGGCGGGCTGCGTCTGTTTGTCGAGCGAGAACAGAACCACGCCGGTGGTGTTGCGGTCCAGGCGGTTGAGCGGCTGCATGTCGGTCGCGGCAAAGCCGTCGCCCATCGCCAGCAGCAGATCGCTGGCGTAGTCGGTAAGTGTGCGCTCGCCGGTGCCGTCACCGTGGACGATCATGCCGGCGGGCTTATCGATGGCCATGAGCCAGGCGTCGCAGTAGAGGACTTGGGGTTCTTCGTTCACGTGTAAGCCTTTCGGTTAGCTAATTCCCACAAACATACAGCCCGAGGTGGCGCCGTGCAGGCGGGCGGCGGGCTTACGGCCGGCCTGCGCGGCCTCGATGGCGCGACGGACGCGTGCGACGGCGCGGCCAATCTCATCGGACTCGAGCAGGGTTCCGTCAACCATAAGACGGCGCACGCCGGCGTCGAGCAGCTGCGGAACCTGCGGCGTGAGGTCGATGGGGTAGGCATCGTACAGGCGCGAGCGGCCGTGGACGTCGGTGCGCACTGGCATGACCTTGCCATCGATATTCTTGAGCGACAGCTTGCGGGCGCGCAGGCGGCAATTGGCGCAATCGTGGATACAACCGTTGGCAACCTGCAGGATGCAGTGCTCGCTCGTCATAACGCGCGGGCGGCCGAAAACGGTGATGCCCAGGGCTGCGGGCGCGGAGGTGCCAAGCGAGATAATCTCGTCGAGCGTGATCTCGGGCGAGAGCCAAAACGCCCCGGCCCCGCGCTCGGCGAGTGCCTCCATGCAGGGCGTGTTGTGCACCGGCAGGCAAGAGCGAATCTCGACCGTGGCGCCGGCCTGCGCGGCTACGGCGAGCTCGGAGATATTGCCGACGGCGACGGTGGCTCCGGCATTGATCCAGGGATCGACGCGTGCGTGGTCAACGGCGCGGCAGACCTCGTCGAGTACGGGCACGATGCCCTGCTCAAACGCATCGGCGGGGGAGAGCTCGGCCGCATCAAGCGCGTCGGTGGTCATGTAGATGCGCGTTGCACCCTCGGCGCGAGCAGCCTCGGCGGCCTCGAACGAGGTGACGGTGGCGCAGATTTGCGGCTCATCGCGGTAGTGCTCGGGCATGGGGCGGGAATCACTGGTGACAATCGCCGGCAGCTCGAGCGTGCGGGCACGCTTCGCGTACGGTGCCAGAATGGCCTCCTCGAGCGCCTTGCAAGCGGCTGTGCGCACCTTATGTACGGCGGAAAAGCCCATGCCGCAGCCCTCATCGAGCGTCACATCAAAGCTCGCGGCCTCAAAGGGCGAGGAGCCCATGCGGCCTACATGCTCAACCAGATCGGACGCCTCGACCGCGCGGGTCTTGGCGGCCTCGACGGTAAAGCCCGTGGCCGTGGCGGTGAGCGTGGGGTCGTCGCAGCAGGTGAGCGTCACGGTAAAAGGCTCGCCAAGGCGCGCCACGACGGACACGTCTACGGCGCGGCGGCGCAGCACGTCGCGCTTGAGCGCGGCGCCGGCGGCGTCGATAGCGCGCTGGCTTCGAATCACGCGTACGCGGCAACCTTCGGGCATGCTACGGGGCACGCGGCACTCGATGATGTCGCCGGCAGCGGCATCATCGGCGGCGATGGTGGTCAGGAATTGGTCGAACTCATCGTCGTGACGAAGTTCCAGCAGGTCGCCCTTGCCCACGGGCTCAAACAGCTCGATGCGGGCGATGGCGGCGCGGCGACGACGGTCGTCAGGCTTGAGCCCGCGCACATCGCGGTTGGCCAGGCGGCTGCCCAGCACCGTGCCCACGATCTGGCCGCGGTTGTTGGAGCGCTCGTAGCTCATCATCTCGTCGCCCGAGGTGCCGTCTTGGTAGGCGTGCGTAAAGTCACGGTTAAAGCAGCGCTTGAGTTGGCGCTGGCGGGCGGCCTCTTCATCCTTAGAGGTCGAAACATGGGCCAGCATGTCATCAATCTGATGACGATACACGTCGACGATGGAATACACGTAATCGGGGGCCTTCATGCGGCCCTCGAGCTTGAGCGATGCGGCGCCGGCGTCATACAGACGGCGAACAAGCTGCGAGGTATTGGTGTCGCGCGGGCATAGCGCGCGTTCGCGACCGGCAGGGGAGAGCGAGCGGCCGTTCTCGTCGATTAGCTCGTAAGGCAGGCGACAGGGCTGAGCGCACATGCCGCGGTTGGCCGAGCGGCCCGCCATGGCAAAACTCGAGAGAAGGCACAGACCCGAGTAGCAAAAGCAGATGGCACCGTGGCTAAAGACCTCGAGGTCGACGTCGGGCGCGGCGTCGTGGATGGCGGCGATCTCGTCAATGGAGAGCTCGCGCGAGAGGGTCACGCGGTCGGCGCCCTGCTCGCGGCACCAAATAGTCCCGCGGTCGTCATGGATGTTCGCCTGGGTCGAGATGTGTGTCTCGATGCCGGGCATGGTGCGCTTGACCTCAAAGAACAGGCCCCAGTCCTGGATAATGAAGGCGTCGGCGCCCAGCGTGGAACAGCGGTGGATGAGCTGCAGCGCATCGCCCATCTCGGACTGCTTGATGACGATGTTTACCGTGACATAAACGCGCGAGCCGGCCAGGTGTGCAGCACGGCAGGCCTGTTCAAAGGCCTCGTCGGTAAAGTTTGTTGCCTTGCGGCGGGCGTTGAAGCTGCCCATGCCGCAGTAGATGGCGTCTGCCCCGGCAGCGAGCGCGGCGGCAAAAGGCTCGGGCCCTCCGGCGGGCGCCAAAAGCTCGGGTCTGCGGTTGGTGGTTCGACTGGCGGTTGCGGTCATATCCTGCCTTTCAAAATGCTCAGATACTCAAAAGTATAGTGGCGTCGCTGCGGTGGGCGACGCCCGCAGCCTAAGCAGGACAAAGTCTTCAGCAGCTTGGACTGGCTGCTCCACATGAGAACCGTTCAGCGGTTCGGGGAAACCGTTGGGCGATAAAATATTCTCGCAAGCTGATAATATTCTTGCATCAAACAGAAACCTTGAGTACTATCCCAATCAAGCGCGGTGTTCAGACCGAACTGTGCCTCCCGGTGCGAACACCGCGCTCACGCTCTCTCAATTGATCGTAAGGAGAAAAACATGAGCAAGACCGTCGTGTCTTCCGATAACGCACCCGCAGCCATCGGCCCGTATTCCCCCGGTATCCAGGCCGGCAACATGGTGTTCCTGTCCGGCCAGCTGGGCATCGATCCCGCGACCGGCAAGATGCCCGAGGGCGTCGAGGCCCAGGCCAAGCAGTCCCTCGCCAACGTCGAGGCCCTGCTGACCGCTGCCGGCGCTACCTTTGCCGATGTCGTCAAGACCACGGTCTACCTGGCCGACATCGTCGACTTCGCCGCCGTGAACGAGATCTACGCCTCCAAGTTTGAGGCCCCGTTCCCCGCGCGCAGCGCCTTCCAGGTTGCCGCCCTTCCGGCTGGCGGTCTGGTCGAGATCGAGGTCGTTGCCGCTCTCTAAGGCGTTGGCCACAACTAAACATGACATGCAAAAAGACCCTGCAGCGCGTGCGAGCTGCAGGGTCTTTTATCAAGTGACGGATCGCTTGTGGAGCCGCACTCCATTTTGCTCGTTAGCCTTCCTTGCGGACTTTTTGCAGGTAGCGGTAGACGCTGGGCTCTGAGATGCCCAGCGCGGCGGCGGCGCAGGCCACGGCGCCCTTGAGCATGAACACCCCGTTACCGTTGAGGTGGCGAATGACGTCCACGCGGTCGCTCTGACCAAGCGACGCTACATCCAGCCCGCGCGCGCTCAGCAACTCGGCAATGCTGCGGTCGATGAGCTCCTGTGTAGACTCCGAAAGGCTTTCGACCTCGATAGGGGCGGGCTCCGTGCGCGTCGGCGCCGCGTCGAAGCACGCCATGAGCTGCTGCGCCATGGCGTTGATGGAGCGCACGGTCGAGAGGTCGGTGTTGACGCAGAGCATACCGACGATCTCATCATTCTCGCGGATAAAGTACGTCGCTGACTCCAACGTCTTGCCGCCGGCACCGCGCCCCTCGTAGCCCGTAATAAACGGCAGGTCGCGATACTTGGCGTCGTGCATGATCTTGAGTGCCAGATCGGTGGCGGGACCGCCGACCTTGCGGCCGCTTACGATGCCGTTGCGAATATCGACGATGGCGTGGTCGGGATCCGAGAAATCGTGCAGCACGATTTCGCTGTTTTTGCCGAGTATCTGCTCCAGAAAATCGACCATCGGCAAAAAGCGACGTACGGTCTCGTTCACGGGCAACTCCTTTGGGTGAAATCGGAAATGTTCATAACAATTTTTTCTCATGGTAACACGCTGCCCATCATCTCGTATATCCGCAGGTACATTGCGTAATGCAGACGAACGGTAGGAATTTAGCGGTAAACGGTTGACCAAAAGAAAAGTTAGATGTTATTTTGACCAGACACTTTCCTGACCTGCGGAAATGCGTTATTTCAGCTGAAGAATAGTCTGATAACAAAAAATTATTATTGAGAATGAGAATCATCTTTAATACGATATGCAATGAAGGCACAACCTCAACCCCGCACTGCGTCACAATAGAGCGTTAGATGCGAAAACAACTACTTCGAGGATTGGTGGTCAAATGACCCAGGAGACGGTTACGAACGGCACTGAAGCCCTGTTCACTCGCGAAGGCATGCCTCCCGTTAAGGAAATGATCCCGTGTGCCCTTCAGCACGTACTGGCATCGTTTGCCGGCATCATTACCCCGGCGGTCATCATGGCCGGCGTCTACGGCTTTAATAGCCAGCAGAGTACCGACATCATCCAGGTCGCGCTCATTCTTTCGGCGATCGACACGGCCCTTCAGGCCTTCGCTCCCTTCCGTCGCATCGGCGGCGGCCTGCCCATCGTCATGGGCGTTTCGTTCGCGTTCCTGCCGGCCCTGCAGGCCATGGGTGCCTCGGGCTTTAGCTTTGGTGCGCTGCTGGGTGGCGAGATCGTCGGCGGCGCCGTCGCGGTCCTCTTTGGTCTGGCCTACAGCAAGATCAAGTGGCTGTTCCCGCCCGTCGTGACCGGTACGGTCATCTTCTCCATCGGCGTTTCGCTGTATCCCACGGCCGTCAAGTATATGGCCGGCGGTATGGGTACGCCGCTGTGGGGCACCCCGCAGGCCTGGTGCGTCGCTCTTATCACCTTCGCCGTGGTCTTTGCGCTCGCCAACTTTGGCAAGGGCACGCTCAAGCTGGGATCCGTGTTCTTTGGCATGATCGTTGGCATGATCGTCTCCATCCCCTTTGGCATGATCGACTTCTCCAGCGTCGCCACCGCTCAGGTCTTCGCCCTTCCCAAGCTCATGCCCTACGCGCTCGAGTTTGATCCCGAGGTCTGCATTACCCTCGCCGTCGTGTTCCCCATGGTTGCTATCCAGGTTATCGGTGACGTTTCCGCCGCCTGCCTGGGCTCCATCGACCGTATGCCCACCGAGCGCGAGCTCTCCGGCGCTATTGTGTCCCAGGGCCTCACCTCTATGGTCGGCGGCCTGCTGGGCGGTCTTCCCACCAGCGCCCTTGGCCAGAACGTGGGCATCATCTGCTCCAACAAGGTCGTCAACAAGTGGGTCTTTGTGATCATTGCGGCCGTCTTTGCCATCGCCGGTCTGTTCCCGCAGCTCTCTGCCGTCCTTTCCGCTATCCCGCAGCCCGTCATCGGCGGCGCGACCGTCGGCGTCTTTGGCACCATCACCATGAACGGCGTGCGCATGTTCACCCGCGAGGGCCTCACGCAGCGCACTACCACCATCGTCGGTACCTCCGTCGTCTTTGGCCTGGGTATCTGGATGGCCAGCGGTTGCCTTGCCGGCGAGGGTATGCCCACCTGGGTTTCCACCGTCATCGGCTCCAATGCCGTAACCCCCACCGCCATCATGGCCATTGTCCTTAACCTGATCCTTCCGCAGACGCCGGTCGTGGCCCAGCACATCGATGCTGCCAAGGACGCTGCCGTGGATCTGGTCTTGCCCGAGAGCAAGAAGTAACCAATTCGGTGCTATTCGTCGGCGGACGCATCGCCTCGTCCGCCGACGTCATGCGGCGCCAAGCCGCACTTCAAAGGGTTTGTCCCTTTGGTGAAGCGTTGACGGGAGAGGGCCCGTTTCCGGTGTAGGCCGGCGCTTCGCACTCCGCCATGTCAGAGGTGTCAAACCCCGCCTCTGATGTCGAAGGGAGCATCCATGCTTCTGGTCGCTAACGGTTCCGTCTTTACCCGCAACGCTCAGACCCCGTTTATTCCAAACGGTGCGGTCGCCATTGACGGAGATACGATCGTCGAAGTGGGCCCCGAGTGCGAGCTCAAGGCCAAGTACCCGGATGCCGAGTACGTCGACGCCCAGGGCAACCTCATCATGCCCGGACTCATCAACTGCCACACCCACATCTATTCGGGTCTAGCCCGCGGCCTTGCCATCAAGGGCTGCAACCCCACCAACTTCCTGGAGAATCTTGAGCAGCAGTGGTGGAAGATCGACGACAACCTGACGCTCGACGGCACCAAGGCCAGCGCCTATGCCACGATCTTGGACTCCATCCGCGACGGCGTCACCACGATCTTCGATCACCATGCGAGCTTCTGTGAGATCCCGGGTAGCCTCTTTACCATTAAGGACGCAGCTCAGGAGCTGGGCATGCGTTCGTGCCTGTGCTACGAGGTCTCCGATCGCCGCGGCCAGGAAAAATGCGACCAGGCCATTGCCGAGAACGCCGAATTTGCCCAGTGGGCCGCCAAGGAGCGTCGCGATAACGACAACCATATGATCGCCGCCATGTTTGGCGGACATGCCACCTTTACGCTTTCGGACGAGACCATGGATAAGATGGCCGAGGCCAACAACGGCCTGACCGGCTTCCACATCCATGTGTGCGAGGGCATGAACGACGTGTGGGATTCCCGCCTCAACCGCGGCGGCATCAGCCCCGTCGAGCGCCTGCTGCAGCACAACCTGCTGGGTCCCGACACCATGCTGGGCCACTGCATCCACGTGACGCCTGCCGAGATGGATATCGTCAAGGAGTCCGGCACCTGGCTCGTCAACAACCCCGAATCCAATATGGGCAACGCCGTGGGCTGCGCCCCCGTGCTCGAGTTCTTCCGCCGCGGCATCCCCGTGTGCATGGGCACCGATGCCTACACCCACGATATGCTCGAGAGCCTCAAGGTCTTCCTGATCATTCAGCGTCACAACGCCGCTATGCCCAACGTGGGCTGGTGCGAGGCAATGACGATGCTGTTCGAGAACAACGCCAAGATGGCCAGCAAGTACTTCGATCGCAAACTCGGTGTGCTCGAGGCCGGCGCTGCCGCCGACGTCATCGTCATGGACTACAAGCCCTTTACGCCGCTGAGCGAGGAGAACATCGACGGCCACATGCTCTTTGGCATGATGGGCAAAAACTGCCGCACCACCATCATCAACGGCCGCGTCCTGTACAAGGATCGCGAGTTCGTTGGCATTGATGAGGACAAGATCAACGCGTGGACCATGGCTGAGTCCAAGAAGCTCTGGAGCACGCTCAACGAACGCACCTACTAATTACAAGTAGATTCACGCGCGTCGGATGTTTCGCCGCGTTCGACGCGCGTATAGGCGGCCTCCGCGGGGTCGCCGGCGCTGTGCTAGCGCTACACCGTATTTGCGCCCGTCGCGCGGTCTCGCCGGGCGTTACAGAGAGGAGCTCATTATGAGCGACATCATGAGGCCGATCCCGTTTTCGCAGCTGATGAACTGGATCATCGAGGAGCACAAGACTCAGGGCGCCGTCTTTGGCGTGCGCAAGATGGTCACGACCAACCAGGAGGGCGCGCTTCCCATTTTTGACGAGCGCATCGAGACTCCGTTTGGCCCGGCCGCCGGTCCCAATACGCAGCTGGCCCAGAACATCGTGGCATCCTACGTGGCCGGTTCCCGCTTCTTTGAGCTCAAGACCGTTCAGGTTATGGACGGCGAGGAGCTCTCCAAGTGTGTGAACAAGCCCTGCATCGTGGCGCAGGACGAGTGCTACAACTGCGAGTGGTCGACCGAGCTCGAGGTTCCGCAGGCCTTTGCCGAGTACGTGAAGGCATGGTTTGCCTGCCACCTGATCGCTCGCGAGTACGGCCTGGGCAGCCCGGATGGTTTTGTCTTCAACATGTCCGTGGGTTATGACCTCGAGGGCATCAAGAGCCCCAAGGTCGATGCGTACATTGAGGGCATGAAGGACGCCAGCGGCTCCGAGGTTTGGAACGAGTGCCGCACGTGGGCGCTCGCTAACCTGGACAAGTTTGAGCATGTCGATGCCGCGTTTGTCGAGTCCATCCCGGCGCGCGTCTCCAACTCCATTACCGAGTCCACGCTGCATGGCTGCCCGCCGGCGGAGATCGAGCGCATCGCGACCTATCTGATTACCGAGAAGGGTCTCAACACCTACATCAAGTGCAACCCCACGCTGCTGGGCTATGAGTTTGCCCGCCAGCGTCTGAACGAGCTGGGCTTTGACTACATCGTTTTCGATGACACGCACTTCCGTGAGGACCTGCAGTGGGCCGATGCCGTGCCTATGTTCGAGCGCCTGATTGCCCTGTGCGCCGAGCGCGGCCTGGAGTTTGGCGTCAAGCTGACCAACACCTTCCCCGTCGACGTGACGAGAAACGAGCTGCCCTCTACCGAGATGTACATGTCCGGCCGTTCGCTGTTCTCGCTGACCATCGAGGCCGCCCGCCGCATTACCGAGCAGTTTGACGGTAAGCTGCGCATCAGCTACTCCGGTGGTGCCACGGTCTACAACATCCGCGCCCTGTATGATGCCGGCATTTGGCCCGTCACCCTGGCGACCGACGTGCTCAAGCCCGGTGGCTACGAGCGCTTTAGCCAGATGGCCGGCGAGTTTACCGACCTGGATGGCAAGCCGTTTGCGGGCGTCTCGCTCGAGGCCGTGACCGCGATTCAGACCGACTCGCTCACCAACCCGCTCTACAAGAAGCCGCTGCGCCCGCTGCCCGACCGCAAGGTCGCCGGCAAGAGCCCGCTTTCCGACTGCTTTACCACGCCGTGCCGCACGAGCTGTCCCATCCAGCAGGATATTCCCGCCTATCTGGCGGCTGTTGACGAGGGCCGCTTCGAGGACGCGCTCAACATCATCATCGAGCGCAACGCCCTGCCGTTTATCACCGGCACCATCTGCCCGCATCCCTGCGGCCGCGCTTGCGAGCGTGCGTTCTACGAGCCCGAGGGTGCCCAGATTCGCGCCAGCAAGCTCAAGGCTGCCCGCGAGGCCATGACCGCCGTGCTGCCCAAGCTGCGCGCCCAGGCCATTGCCAACGACGGCGAGCACAACGTTGCCGTTATCGGTGGCGGCCCGGCCGGTCTGGCGACGGCGTTCTTCCTGACGCGTGCCGGCGTGCCCGTCACTATCTTTGAGGCCCGCGATTCGCTCGGCGGCGTGGTCCGCCACGTGATCCCCGAGTTCCGTATTGCGAGCGACGATATCTCCCACGATGCCGAGCTCTGCCTGGCCTTTGGCGCCAAGGTGCAGCTCAACGCTCGCGTGGATTCCATTGAAGAGCTCAAGGCCCAGGGCTTTACCGACGTGGTCGTGGCCACCGGTGCCTGGATGCCCGGCTCTGCGGGCTTGGGCGAGGGTGCCGAGCTCGACGTGCTGGAGTTCCTCGAGACCGCCAAGAAGGGCGAGAAGCTCGAGCTGGGCGAGGACGTCGTGGTCATCGGCGCCGGCAACACCGCCATGGATGCTGCCCGCGTGGCCAAGCGCCTGGCTGGTGTGAAGAACGTGCGCCTGGTGTATCGCCGCACCAAGAAGCAGATGCCCGCCGACGAGGAAGAGCTTGATCTTGCTCTTGCCGACGGCGTTGAGTTCTGCGAGCTGCTGGCGCCCAAGGCACTCAACGGCGCCGTGCTGACCTGCGATGTTATGGAGCTTGGCGAGCCGGATGCAAGCGGCCGTCGCAGCCCCGTCGCCACGGGCGAGACCGTCGAGCTTCCCGCCACCACGGTGATCTGCGCCGTGGGCGAGGGCATCGACGCCAGCCTGTACGATGCCGCGGGCGTCGAGCACGACCGTCGCGGCCGCCTTGCCGCCACCTCCACCGGCGTCGAGGGCGTCTGGGCTGCGGGCGACTGCCGTCGCGGTCCTGCCACCGTGGTCGAGGCCATCGCCGATGCCGCCGAGGTTGCCCGTGCCATCGCCGGCGTGGACTTTAACAAGTACGCCGACCAGAATGCTCAGGCCGGCCGCGAGGACACCTGCTACGAGCGCAAGGGGTCGCTGTGCCGCGACAAACGCAACTGCACCAAGACCCGCTGCCTGGGCTGCGGCTCGGTGTGCGAGGTCTGCTGCGACGTGTGCCCCAACCGCGCCAACGTGGCAATTAAGGTGCCGGGCCTGGCCAAGCATCAGGTCGTCCATGTCGACGGCATGTGCAACGAGTGCGGCAACTGCGCCGTGTTCTGCCCTTACCAGGAGGGTCGTCCCTACAAGGACAAGCTCACCCTGTTCTGGAGCGAGGAGGACATGGAGAACTCCGAGAACGAGGGCTTCCTGGCCGTGGACGAGGACCACTTTAAGGTTCGCGTCGCCGGCACGGTCCGCACCGTCTCGGTCGATGCCGTCAACACCGGTCTTCCCGAGGCCGTCCGCCTGACCATCAGGGCTGTGCGCGACAACTATTCGTACCTTCTTAAGAAATAGGCGAGTCTCTTATGGCCAAATCCATTCAACATAACGTGCCCTACGTTGCCTGCGGAAGCGGTTGCGCCTCCGCAGGCGGCGATGCCCGCTGCAGCGAAGGCTGCATTGGCTGTGGCGCCTGCGTCACGGCTTGCCCCCACGGTGCCATCTCACTGGTCGACGGCGTTGCCCGCGTGGACCGCTCCAAGTGCACGGGCTGCGGCCTGTGCGGCATGGCGTGCCCGCAGCGCGTGATTGCCTTCGTTCCCGGCTACCAGAACATCCTGGTGCGCTGTAACAACACCGACAAGGGCGCCATTGCGCGCAAGATCTGCGACACGAGCTGCATCGGTTGCGGCATGTGCGCCAAAAAGTGCCCTGCCGGCGCTATTCGCATCGAGGACAACTGCGCCCATATCGACGGCGCGGACTGCCTGTCGTGCGGCATGTGCGCGGTTGTGTGCCTGCATGGCGCCATTCACGACCGCACCGGCATTGCCGCCGGCGTGTAGAAGGGAATCACCATGGCACAGGAATTCACTTTTACCGTTAACGGCGTGGAGCGCACGACGACTCAGAACAAACCGCTGCTGCGCTACCTGCGGGACGACCTGCATATTCACTCCGCCAAGGACGGCTGCTCCGAGGGCGCGTGCGGTACCTGCACCATCCACGTGGACGGTGCGGCCGTCAAGGCGTGCGTGCTGACCACCGCGCTTGCCGCCGGCCGTAACATCGTAACCGTCGAGGGCCTGCCCGAGGACGTGCGCGAGGCCTTTGTGTACGCCTTTGGCGCCGTGGGCGCCGTGCAGTGCGGCTTTTGCATCCCCGGCATGGTCATGGCGGGTGCGGCACTCATCGCCGAGGACCCCGAGCCCACCGAGGAACAGATCAAGTACGCCATTCGCGGCAACGTCTGCCGTTGCACCGGCTACAAGAAGATTATCGAGGGCATTTCGCTGGCAGCCGCGGTGCTCCGCGGCGAAAAGCAGATCGACGAGGACCTGGAGCGCGGCGATGACTACGGCGTGGGCAAGCGCGCCTTCCGTATCGACGTGCGCAAGAAGGTGCTCGGCGAGGGCAAGTACCCCGACGACATCGACGAGCTCGACCAGCCGGGCCTGACCTATGCCAGCGCCGTGCGCTCGAAGTACCCGCGTGCCCGCGTGCTCTCCATCGATACCTCCAAGGCCGAGGCCCTGCCCGGCGTGGTGGGCATTCTGCGCGCCGAGGACGTGCCGGTCAACCAGGTCGGCCACCTTATCCAGGACTGGGACGTCATGATCGCCCAGGGCGATATCACCCGCTGCGTGGGCGATGCCATCGTGCTGGTGGTTGCCGAGGACGAGGCGACGCTCGAGAAGGCCAAGAAGCTCGTCAAGGTTGATTACGAGCCTCTGGAACCCGTGCGTAACATCGCCGAGGCCAGGGCTGCCGACGCTCCGCGCCTGCACGACAGCTTCTTTGCCTTTGGCAACACGGTGGAGCTCAAGGACAACGTATGCCAGAGCCGTCACGTGACGCGTGGCGACGCCGCCAAGGCGCTGGCGGAGAGCGCGTTCACCGTGACGCAGCGCTTTACTACGCCCTTTACCGAGCATGCTTTCTTGGAGCCCGAGTGCGCCGTCGCCTTCCCGTACAAGAACGGCGTCAAGGTGCAGTCGACCGACCAGGGCGCCTACGACACGCGTAAAGAGTGCGCCCACATGTTTGGCTGGGATAGCGAGCCCGAGCGCGTGGTCGTCGAGACCATGCTCGTGGGCGGCGGCTTTGGCGGCAAGGAGGACGTGTCCATCCAGCACCTGGCCGCGCTCGCCGCATATAAGTTCCAGCGTCCCGTGAAGTGCAAGCTCGCGCGTGCCGAGTCGCTCGCGTTCCATCCCAAGCGCCACGCCATGGACGGCACCTTTACACTGGGCTGCGACGCCGAGGGCAACTTTACCGGCCTGGATTGCGAGATCAACTTTGATACCGGCGCCTACGCGTCGCTGTGCGGCCCGGTGCTCGAGCGCGCCTGTACGCATGCCGTCGGCCCCTACAAGTACCAGAATACCGACATTCGCGGCTTTGGCTACTACACCAACAACCCGCCCGCCGGCGCGTACCGCGGCTTTGGCGTTTGCCAGTCCGAGTTTGCGCTCGAGAGCCTGATCGACCTGCTGGCCGAGAAGGTCGGCCTGGATCCGTGGGAGATTCGCTACCGTAACGCCATCGAGCCGGGCGAGGTTCTGCCCAACGGGCAGATTGCCGACTGCTCCACGGCGCTGAAGGAGACGCTGCTCGAGGTCAAGGATGCCTACTATGCGCATCCCGGACACGCCGGTATCGCCTGCGCCATGAAGAACGCCGGCGTGGGCGTGGGCCTGCCCGATGCCGGCCGCTGCAAGATTCGCGTCGAGAACGGCGTGGCCGTGGTCTATGCTGCCACGTCCGACATCGGCCAGGGCTGCAACACGGTCTTTTTGCAGGACGTTGCCGAGGCATGCGGCCTGCCGCTTCGCTGCATCGCCAATGGCGAGTGCTCTACCGAGAACGCTCCCGACTCCGGCACCACGTCTGGCTCGCGTCAGACGGTCGTGACCGGCGAGGCCGTGCGCGGCGCCGCCTTCCTGCTGCGCGATGCCATGCTTGACATCGAGGCCGGCAAGCATGCACCCGATGCTCCTGTGAGCGCCCATGGTGATGGCATCAAGATCGAGTACGACGACGGTCGCGCCTATCAGCTGCACACACAGGAACTCGTCGCCGGCCAGGGTATGTATCCTCAAGATCCCGCGGCTGCTATCAAGGCACTCGAGGGATGCGAGTTTGGCTACGTGTACCTGGAGCCGACCGACAAGCTGGGTGCGGATGTTCCCAACCCCAAGAGTCACATCTGCTACGGCTTTGCCACGCATGTGGTCATTTTGGACGACGACGGCCGCGTGAGCGAGGTCTATGCCGCACACGATTCCGGCAAGGTGGTCAATCCCATCTCCATCCAGGGTCAGATCGAAGGCGGCGTGCTCATGGGTATGGGCTATGCGCTTACCGAGGATTGGCCGCTCAAGGACTGCGTGCCCCAGGCGAGGTACGGCACGCTCGGGCTGTTCCGCGCGCCCGAGATTCCGGATATCCACGCCATCTACGTGGAGAAGGACGAACTGTTGCCCGTGGCATACGGCGGCAAGGGCATCGGCGAGATCGCAACGATCCCCACGGCGCCCGCCGTGCAGAACGCCTACCGCACGTTTGACGGCAAGCTGCGTCCAAATCTGCCCATGGTGGATACGCCCTACAGCCGCGTCCGCAACCGCGGGTAGGGTAGGGCGCGGACAGCCATTACTGACGAGCTGTTCGCGCTCAACATCAACTGCATATGCTGCGCCTTTGGCCCCAGCTCCATCGTGAGTCGGGGCCTTTTGTTTGGAGCGCCTCCGCATGCGGAAACTGCGTCCCAGAATTTCGCTTCAGAGTGGGATGCCGTTTCCGGCTGAACCCTCTGGCGGAAAGTTCATCCCAGAATTGACGCTCGGAGTGGGACACAGTTTCCGGATGGAACCTCAGCGGAAATTGCGTCCCAGTTTGAGCGTCTATTCCGGGATGCAGTTTCCGCTGGGCGCTTCAGCCGGAAAGCGTGTCCCGTTCTGGGCCTTGATTCCGGGACACGGTTTCCGCTAGGTATGCCATATGGAAGGCGCATCCCATTCTGAGCACTCAATCTGAGATATGGTTTCCGCGGTGCCGCCAACTGGAAAGTGTGCCCCAGTTTGATGGGCAGGCGGGCATAAGCTCAACAGCTCCTACAGGTCCACCTCGTTGAGCCATGTCGGCAGCGCGGTCTGCCGGATGCCTGCCGTCTGTAGCTTTTTGGCGAGCACTCCTGCCGAGCGGACCTCGCTGATGGTAAAGCGCAGCAGAGGGTGACCGTAGAGCGATAGGTGCGCCTCGCGCTGTCGTTCGGCAACGAGCGCCTCGGCGGTGGTGCGTCCGGCCAGCATGGTCTGGTCGGTATATTTGATGAGCCCGTCGAGCTCGCCCAGCGTGAGTTCCCGCGCCTGGCGCTCCCAGGCAAAGTCCGTTCGTATGGGCTTGGCCGAATTGAAGGGGTCCGTCAGCTCGTATTGAAGCCAATCGGGCGCAAAGCCCGTCTCGATCATGACGGCTCGGGCGACCGATTCCCCGCCGCTCTCGGCGCGGGCGTCGGCATATCGAAGCGTTGTGAGAGCCGTACGAATCGCGCGACCATTGCGGGCAGTTGCTCGTTGCTCGACGGCCTCCATCAGCTGTTCCCGCACAAGGACGAGCTTTGAGATCGCCGAATCGGCAATGGGCATACCGTCGGCAAAACCGGTCTGCAACAGGCAATCTGTAACCGTTTGGATGGGCGGCGTTACCGATATGCCGGCTCTGCGTTTTGCTCCGGCCGGCTCAATCTGGTGCCGCTGAATATGTGCGCCCGGACGAGCCGACGGCTTGGTGGTACTGCAGACATGCACGACATTCAGGTGTCGCCACGAGACCTCGAGCCCCAGCAGACAGGCGGCCGAAAACGAGCAGAACGTCCAATCGGGGTGGATGATCGCAAGGGCGCGGAGGATTTCGCAATGGCGTTGCGCTCGGTTGAGTTCATCCCAGCGCGTTTTTCGCGCAAACAACCCCGGCATGGGCGAGACAACCGTGCCGCCGGTGCGCCGAAGGAGCGCTTTTCGGATCGCCGTGCTCGGGGGAATCAGGCAGCGCCCCTCTTGTTCGGCTTGAGTGAGCAGTTGGTCGATGAGCTGGTCATTGCAATGGGTCATGAGCTACCGCCTCCTTTTGGGTAGCAAAAACGTATCAGCTGGAACTTGCCGCTCAGCTGACCAAAAGCTGACCAAAATCTAACCATGCAGGTAGATGACCTGCTTTTGGCAACATATTTCTTGTTTGAATCGGTGGGCGGTAATCGGCGACCGTGAACGGTAACTGGATATGAAGTCTTGGTAAGTTTCGGGACGTGTACTTTTTGAAAAAGAGCATTCTATCTGCTGTTTTGTGTTTCTGGATCGCATATTTGAAGGCATGTGATAAGGGCGGCGGACTGTCGCCTTGTATCTGCGGAAACTGTGACCCGGAATTGCCACTCGGAATGGGACGCGCTTTCCGGACAGCCCTTCAAGCGGAAACTACACCCCAGATTTCGGCCTCAGAGTGGGATGCCGTTTCCAGATCGGGCCTCAAACGGAAATTGCATCCCGGAACGAGCCTTCAGAGCGGGATGAACTTTCCCAACGGGCCGCATGCGGAAACTGTGTCCCGGAATTGCCACTCAGAACGGGACACGCTTTCCGGATGGGATGCTTGGCGGAAACTACGGCCCAGTTTTGGCTCCAGAACGGGATGCATTTTCCGGAACGGTCCACGTGCGGTGGTGTACCGCCCCTTTTGCGTGCGCTGCCTGTCGAATTACGTTATAGCTAGCTATATTATAGGAAGGTATAATATAGCTAGCTATAACGTAAAGGAAGGATGGCCCTATGTTTATCGGAAGAACAGCGGAAATGTCCGAGCTCAATCGACTGTATGGCACGGGCTCCTTTGAGATGCCTGTGATTTACGGCCGCCGTCGCGTGGGTAAAACGCGCCTTATCACAGAGTTCATCCAAGGCAAGAGGGCTATTTACTTTCAAGCTCGTCGTACCAATGCAGAGGCAAACCTGCACGGCTTTAGCCAGGCGATACTTGCGGGTTCGGTTGGTGCTGCAGGCGTGTCGTTTCGTAGTTTTGACGAGGCGTTCGATGCATTGGCCACCATGGCTCGCACGGAACGTTTGATTGTTGTGATTGACGAGTATCCCTATCTCGCCCAATCGAATCCCGAGATCAGCTCGTTGCTGCAAGACAAGATCGATCACTTGTACAAAGAGACCAAGCTCATGCTTATCCTGTGCGGCTCGTCTCTTTCGTTTATGGAGGAACAGGTGTTGGGCTACGAGAGCCCACTATACGGTAGGCGTACGGCCCAGTTTAAGATCTTGCCGCTCGATTTTATGACGACTCTCGGCCTGTGGCAGAGCATGGGTCGCGAAGACGCTGCAGTTTGCTATGGCATGACGGGCGGCATTCCTGCATATATCGAGAAAGTCGATCCTGCCGCACCGCTCAAGGACAACATCAAACGTCTTTTTCTTACTCCTACGGGCTATCTCTTTGAGGAGCCGAGTAACCTGCTATTGCAAGAGTGCCGCAATCCCGAGCAATATGATGCAATCGTGCAAGCAATTGCTCAGGGGCGCTCGAAGATCTCGGAGATTGCGAGCTCTACGGGAATCCCTGCGAGCAACGTAAAGAGCTATGTGGATAAGCTGGCGTCGCTTGGGATTGTCGAGCGCGAGCTGCCCCTAAACGAGACGAGCAATAAGCGAGCCGTGTATCTGCTGAGCGATCAGATGTTTAGGTTCTGGTACAAGTTTGTTCCGCAGAACATCGGGCTGATTCAAAACGATATGGCCGAGATGGCGTATAAGCGCATTGAGCCGTACGTATCGGATTACATGGGTACGGTCTTTGAGCTCATATGCAGACAATACGTGTACGAACTCGCGCGGGCGGGCCAGCTCGATGTGGTTCCGGCGAGCGTCGGGCGCTGGTGGGGGACGGATAATCGTACGCATACGCAGGAAGAAATCGACTTGATTGTTGACGATGGCGAGGGCGATGCGCTGTTTGCGGAGTGCAAATGGCGCAATGAACCGGTAGGCGAGGATGTTCTGGAAAAGCTCGTGTACCGAAGCGAGCTCTTTAGGCGGCAGCATAAAAGCTACGTGATCTTTTCGAAGCGTGGCTTTACGCAAGGATGTCAGGAAGCTGCGGCGAGCAGGGGAGATGCCAAGCTGATTTCGTTTGCCGAGATGTGCGAGCGGAGATAACCAAGCGCGCTCTGATGTGATGCTCGGAATGGGATGCGCTTTCCTTTTGCAACCCTTGGCGGAAAGCGTGTCCCAGATTTCGGCTTCAGAATGGGATGCCGTTTCCGGATCGGCCCTCAGGCGGAAACTACGACCCGGAATTTGGCTCCAAAACGGGATACGCTTTCCCGGTGGCATCTCTAGCGGAAACTGCATCCAGGAATGAGCTCTCGGAACGGGACACGCTTTCCCATCGGGGCTTCAAACGGAAACCGTGTTCCGGAATTGAGCCTCAGGGTGGGACGCATTTTCCGGTAGAGGCCTGGGACGGAAGGCGTGTCCCAGAATCCGGCTAATCCGATGGCCAGGTGGTTGAGCGAGCGGGCTCCGGGGCTCCATTACTGAAAATTCATTTGTTAAACCTGGCAACCGTAGGTAGAATAAAGTCGACGGCAGCCCAAGGGTGATAGCTGGGCAGCGCCGTTACTTAGTTCAAGGGGTCAATGCCTTAACGGCGTCGACCCCTCTTCTTTTGCTTCGTACGCTGCTTAAGTGCCTCGGAAAGTCCGATAAGCGCCGTGAGGAGCGAGACCAAAGCGGTCAGGAGCTTCACGAAATCAATCAGATCGGTCATGGGCATCACCTCCCGTCGCATGGAGGGCGCTGCCCGGCACATGGAACTGCCGTCAACAACTGCCATTCTATCAAAGCGCGGTCATAAATACGAATATATGTTCGATAATAACAGCAACGTGATTCCCTCGAATAGCAGCCTTTCGTAAGGGCGGCAGAAGACGGCGCTGGGCGATTGGGGCTAGACGCGCAGGTCTTCGTCACCGAAAGCCCGTTTGATTAACCAGCCCTCTGTAGGTACACTGCATATTGATGGGCCCGGGATGACCGCTGATTCAAGTCACCGGGCCTAAATCTTTTTCATGCATTTGAATAGAGCGGGCAACTCTCTTGGGGCCGTCTGCATGGCGTGTGCCTGGCGCATGGTATTGCGCCCAGCTTTCATGTCCGCGCGGCCACCTATCCTTACGGCAATGTAGCCGCCTATGTAGCAAGCGGCAGGCAACGGAGAAAGGCCCTAACCGTGTCAGTTGAAAAAGACGCCGGGTATCTCGGCTATCGATACGACGAACTTTGCGCGCCAGATTGTGCTGGACTTTGAGTTTGCGCCGGTGCCAAAGCAGCGCCAGCGCCGTGGACTGCGCAATGAGATTATCGAGGTCGGCGCCGTCAAGCTCGATTACCACGGCAACGTTATGGGCGAGTTCTCGCAGTTTGTGCAGACGGAATTTACCGAAGGCGTTGCGTTTCCCGTCCGCGAGCTCACAGGTATATCGGCCGTGGACACCGCGATGGCCGACCCGCTCTACATGGTGATCAAAAGGCTCAGCGATTGGATCGGCCGCTACTCCGCCCAGATAGTTTGCTGGAGCGGGACGGACCGTCGACAGCTTATGACCGAGTGCCAGGCAAAGCAAATCGACCTTGCCGCATTTCCTACGGACTGGGCCGATCTGCAGGCGTTTTACACCTCGATCATGGACGTGGGCAGCCACGAGTGCGTCTCTTTGAATGACGCGGCGACGTGGTTTGGCATCGAGTTTGACGAGTCGACGGGTCACGCCCACAGTGCCCTAGCCGACGCGCGCGTGACCGCCAAGTTGCTCAAGCAGGTGATGGACGGGGGCTATCGCGTGAGTCCGCGTGCTCAGGAGATCCGCCAGCGGTGGGGGATGGGCGATCGAGCCCAGATGCGCCTTTCCAACAAGTGCCCCGAGCTGGGCGACCTGCTGCTGAAGCTGAAGGCGGAGGGGAGGTAGGGGGCGTTCAGTTGGTAGCCGAGGCAGTTGGGACGGTCGAGGTCGCGCTAACGAAAATCCATTTGTTAAACCTGCTAGCCCTGGGTACACTGCATATCGATGGGCCCGGGATGACCGCTGATTCAAGTCACCGGTCCTAAATTCATATCTATAGGTTTAACCGAATGGCTGACAAGCCTACGGGACCTAAGATTCCATGGCATCGCGAATGGGCAGAACGTTGACTCTCGACTTCCCCTTCTATCTGCGTCAGATGGTCATTGGCTTCTGTTCCTTTGCTAGAATCAGAAGCACATTTGTATTGCATCATGCAATCGCGGGGGTTGCCAATGAAATACGCCGAGCTTGTCGACGGAGAGGCCAAGACAGGCGAGCTCAAGAGCTTTCTTGTGGATGGCGAGAACGTTGCCGTGACCATCCGCATACCTAAAAACATGCGTGATGCGGCGAAGGACGCCGCTGCGCTTTCTGGCATCAGCTTTACCTCGCTGGTAAAGATGAGCCTCATCGAATATCTGACCAAGAAGGAGAAATAGCAGTGGCGGATAGCGACGATCTTATCAAGGCCGTTGGCGCCAATATTCAAGAGAAGGCATCTCTCATTTGGAGTGCCGCCGATACCCTGCGTGGCCCCTACAAGCCTCATGAGTACGGCCTGGTCATCCTTCCTATGACCGTTATCAAACGCTTCCACGACTGCCTTGAGCCCACGCACGATGCCGTTCTCGCCGCAGCTGAGAAATACAAAGCCTTTTCCGTGAAGGACGGCTTTTTGCGCGATGCCTCCGGCTACCCCTTCTACAACACCTCTAAGTTCACCTTCGAGACGCTCAAGGCCGACCCGGAGAACATCGAGGACAACTTCAAGGACTACATCAACGGGTTCTCGGACAACGTGCAGGACATCTTGGCACGCATGAAGTTCGCCGACCAGATCGAACGCCTCTCCGACCCAGACGCCCCGCTGCTCTACCAGGTCGTCTGCGACTTCTGCAAGCCGCAGGCCGACATGTCGCCCGACAAGATCAAAGCTGTGGACATGGGCTACATCTTCGAGAACCTCATTCAGCGCTTCTCCGAGTCCTACGACGAGGACGCCGGCGCTCACTTCACGAGCCGCGACATCGTGTACCTCATGACCGACCTGCTCATTCAGGCGGACCCGCACGTCTTCGACGGCGACCGCATCACGAAGACCGTCTACGACCAGACCATGGGAACCTCGCAGATGCTCGGCTGCACCGAGGAGCGCCTGCGCCAGCTCGACGCCGAGGCCCGTGTAACCTGCTACGGTCAGGAGTTCAATCCCTTCACTTTCGGCATCGCGAAGGCGAGTGCGCTAATTCGTGGCGAGGACGACGCCAACATGCGCTTCGGAGATACCCTCTCCGCCGATAAGTTCGATGGCTTCAAGTTCGACTACTGCATTTCCAATCCACCCTTCGGTGACCCGTGGAATCCTCAGGCCCCCTCGGTGGAGAAGGAATTCAAGACTGCCGGCGGTGGACGCTTCCCCGTTGAGAAGCTTCCCGCCAAGGGCGATGGTCAGATGCTCTTCGTGCTCAACGGCCTGTCTAAGCTCAAGGACGACGGCGTGATGGCGATTGTCCAGGACGCGAGTCCGCTCTACAAGGGCAAGCCCGGCAGCGGCGAGGACAGCATCCGCCGATACGTGTTGGAGAACGACTGGCTCGACGCGATCGTGCAGCTGCCCTGCGACTCGTTCTACAACACCGGCATCGCCACCTACGTTTGGCTCTTCAGCAAGGCGAAGGCACCGGAGCATCGCGACCACGTGCTGCTCATCGACGCCTCCCGGTGCTTCGAGAAGCGCCGCAAGGGCATTGGCGACAAGAAGAACGACATCACCAAGTCCTGCCGCGACCTTATCGTCCAGGCGTACTCCGAGTATCGCGACGGCACTTGGACGGGTGCCGGGTCCAACGGACTAGAGGTCTCCGTCGAGGCGCGCCTGATGGAGACGGTCGAGTTTGGCTTCAACCGCGTTGCCGTGGAGAGCCCCGTCGTCGACGAGGACGGAGAACCCGTCCTTAACAAACGCGGGAAAATGCAGGCGGACAAGGCCAAGGAGGACACCGAGGACATCCCGCTCACTCAGGACATTGACGCCTATATCGAGCGCGAGGTACGCCCGTACAACAAGTACGCCTGGGTGGACAAGAAGAAGACCAAGGTGGGCTACACCGTCCCGTTCACGCGCGTGTTCTACAAGTACGCCGAGCTGGAGCCAGCTGACGAGATCGCCAAGCGCATCCTCGAGCACGAGAAGACGCTCGAGAAGAGCCTCAAGGCCCTCTTCGGAGAGGTGCGTTAGCAATGCGGGAGATGAAGGACAGTGGCGTCGAGTGGCTCGGCGAGGTCCCCTCGAGGTGGAAATTGCATAGGGCTAAGCGCCTGTTTAAACTCACCAACGACAGGGGCAACGATGACCTTACGCTTTTGGCAGCGACCCAGAAGCATGGCATGTGGCCTCAGGATAGGCTTGAAGGTGTTGTTCGCGTTAAGGACGATACCGACCTAAGTAGATTCCGTACGGTTCACAGGAATGATTTTGTAATCAGCCTGCGCAGCTTCCAGGGCGGCTTCGAGCGCTCCGACTTCGAAGGGGTCTGTTCGCCTGCTTACCAAACGTTTCGCTCAATAAAGCCAATCGACTATCAGTTCTATAAGTACTTGTTTAAGTCGCCGTCGTTTATTGACCATATGAATTCACTAACGTTGGGCATCCGCGAAGGCAAAACAATCAAGTTCGAGGACTTTGCAGCCCAAGTGCTACCCATGCCTCCCCTCGATGAGCAGCGCCGCATCGCGGAATACCTGGACGATAAGTGCGCCGAAATCGACCGCGCCGTCTCCACCGCCGAGCAGTCTATTGAAGAGTACAGGGCGTATCAAAACGATGTGGTTAAACGAGCCATTGTTTACGGTACGTGTAACGCTTTCAAAGTGAAAGAAAGCGGAGTCCCGGCGATAGGAAAAATGAATGCGAACTGGGGCCTCGTGATGGTGAAGCGTCTCGCTGTATTTCTCAACGGAGATAGAAGTGACAGCTACCCTTCAGGCGACGACATTCAAGAGGCTGGAATTCCGTTTATTACGTCTGGCGACCTCAATGGTCGTTATCTTCCCGACGTCTTTTCGAAGTACATTTCGCAAGATAAGTACGATTCACTTAAGGGTGTGAAGCTACGGCGCGGTGATGTCGTCTTTTGTTTGCGCGGAAGCGTTGGCAAATGCTCGTTGAACCGAACGGAGAACTGCGGCACGGTTGCTTCTTCGCTGACTGTCGCTAGACCCATTTGCTGCGCTCCCGAGTGGCTTAGCTATGCGCTTACGTGCTCATCTACCACCAATCAAGCCATGGCTACTGCCATTGGTGCAACGAGCGCAAATCTTGCCGCTAACGTATTGGCTCGGGCGTTTGTGCCATTGCCCCCTCTCTCCGAACAGCGTCTCATTGCGGACTACTTGGACGAGAAGTGCACCCAGATCGATGCCGATATCGCTGCCAAGCAGGCTATCATCACCGACCTCAAAGCGTACAAGCAGTCGCTCATCTACGAGACCGTCACCGGAAAGCGGGAGGTGTAGCCAATGGGCGATTCCTATCGTCTTCCGGGCATCGTGCTGGAGGCGTCGTCGTCGAAAACGTGGGATATTGCCGTTTCCGAATGGCACGTGGTGGGGTGCCATGACAATGGGAACACCTCCGGAGAGTGTCTTTGCGGGCATGAGGGCATCAGGTATGAGTTCACAATCAAAAATTCCGTCAACGGGAAAGAGCTCTCGCCAATAGGCTCCACCTGCATCCTTAAGTTTGAAAATGATGAGCTCAAGAACGAGGTTGAGGGCTGGAAGGCAGCGATCAAGCTGCTGGAAGCCCTTGAGGCGAGGAAGCCGGGCGTGCGACTCGATGGCATGAACAGGGATCTGTTTTCTCGACGCCTCTACGCTTTCCTTTACGAGAGGGGCGCCTTTCCGGCCAATAGGTACAACGGTTATGACGGTCGAAACGATTACGAGTTCATGGTGGATATGTTCAACAAGAGGACGGCACCGACGGAAAAGCAGCGCGCGAAGATGTACATGGTGCTAAACAAGAGCATATTTCCGTGGCTCGCTCTCTTTGGTCGCGAGTTGAGAGAGATGAGGTTGTAGCATGCCTGCGCAGACAAAGGAAAAGAACCTCGAAGAGGACATCGAGTCGTTTCTCTGCTCGCCTGAGGGCGGTTTCTTCAAGTGCGACGACAGGCATTCGCTCCTCTACGTCGAGGACGGCACCTATCAGATGGTCGGCGGCGGCTACATGGAGCATCGTGACCGTGCGCTCGACGCCGCCACCCTGGTCAACTTCATCCAGACGACGCAGCCCAAGGCGTGGGATCGCTTCGAGCGCATGTGCAACTCCGATTCCACGGCGAAGTTCGCCAAGGTCTTCAACGACGCCGTCGACCGCCTGGGTATGGTCGCGGTGCTCAAACACGGCTTCAAGCACCGAGGAATTCCTTTCAAGGTCGTATTCTTCAAGCCGGAGAGCGGGCTTAACGAAAGCGCCGCCGACCGCTATGCCAAGAACGTCTGCCGCTGCATCCGCCAGTTCCACTTCGCCGAGACGGGCAACCAGACCATCGACATGGTCCTGGACGTGAACGGCATCCCCCTGGTGAGCATAGAGCTCAAGGACCAGTTCACCGGCCAAGACGTTGAGAATGCCATGCGCCAGTGGCGCGAGGACCGCGACCCGAGGTGTCGCTGTCTCAAGTTCAACACGCGCATGGTGGCCTTTTTCGCCGTCGATCTCGAAAATGTCTACATGACCACCAAGCTGGAGGGCGCGAAGACCTTCTTCCTGCCGTTCAACCAGGGCTCCGCCGGGGCGGGAAACGACGGCGGCGCCGGCAACCCCGCAAATCCCGACGGTTATGCCACGAGCCACTTGTGGGAGGTCGCCCTGCAGAAGGACAGCCTGCTCGATATCGTCAACAAGTTCCTCCACCTGGAGGTCAAGGAAGAGACAGAGCTCGATGCGCGCGGCAACGAGGTGAAGCGCAAGAAGGAGCGCATCATCTTCCCCCGTTACCACCAGCTCGACTCCGTGCGTAAGGTCATCGCCGACGTGCGCGCGAACGGGACGGGCAAGAACTACCTCGTGCAGCATTCGGCGGGGTCGGGCAAGTCGAACAGCATCGCCTGGACGGCCTATCGCCTTGCATCCCTCTTTGTGGATGACACCCCGCTGTTCGACTCCGTGGTCGTCGTCACCGACCGCCGAGTGCTCGACAGCCAGCTGCAGGAGACCATCTCGGGCTTCGATCACGCCATCGGCTCGGTCGTGACCATCGGCAAGGACAAGACCTCGGCCGACCTGCGGGACGCCATCAACGGCGGCGCTCGTCTCATCGTCTCGACCCTTCAGAAGTTCCCCGTGATCTACGAGCAGGTCGAGAGCAAGGGTAAGCGCTTCGCCATCATCGTCGACGAGGCACATTCGTCCCAGACGGGAACGAGCGCGCTCAAGCTCAAGAGCGCCCTTGCCGACAAGCGCGACGCGCTCGAGGAGTACGCTGAGATCGAGGCGGAAGCCGAGGACGCCGCAGCCGATTGGGAGGACCAGCTCGCCGACGAGCTCGCGAGCCACGGCCGTCACAAGAACCTGACCTTCGTTGCCTTTACCGCCACGCCAAAGGAACAGACGCTCGAGATCTTCGGCGATGAGTGGCCTGACGGGTCCTTCCGCCCGTTCCACGTCTACTCGATGCGCCAGGCGATAGAGGAGGGCTTCATTATGGACCCCCTCGCCAACTACGTGAGTTATTCGGAGGCCGTCGAGCTCGCACGCACGGTCCCCGACAATCCCGACGTACCGAGCAGCCCCACGCTCAAGCTGCTCCGCAAGTATAAGGAGCTGCACCCCTATGCCCTCGGCCAGAAAGCCGAGATCATCGTGGAGACATTCCGCAATGTGACACGCACCAAAATCCGCGGCAAGGGCAAGATGATGGTGGTCACGGCCTCGCGCCTCGCGACGGTTCGCTACTACCACGAGATCAAGCGCTACATGCAGAAGAAGGGCTACGATGATATCGAGGTGCTGGTGGCGTTCTCGGGCGCCATTAGCGACCCGGCTGACGGCCCCGACGGTCCCGAGTACACCGAGCCGGTCATCAACGTCGGCCACGATGGACAACGCGTCGCCGAGAGCCAAACGAAGGCCGAGTTCCACAACTATGGGGACGTGCTTGTTGTTGCCGAGAAGTACCAGACGGGCTTTGACGAGCCGCTGCTGCACACGCTGGTGGTGGACAAGAAGCTCAAGGACGTGAAGGCCGTCCAGACGCTCTGCCGCGTCAACCGCATCCACCCGGACAAGGAGGACACCTACATCCTCGACTTCGTGAGCAAGCCCGAGGACATCCAGAAGGCTTTCGAACGCTTCTACACCGAGACGTCGCTTTCCGAGCAGATTAACACCGACCTCCTCTATCAGGTGCAGACCGATATTCGCGGTTACGGGCTCTATGACGAGTCTGACATTGAGGCCGCTGCCGAGATAGTCTTCACCGATGGCAAGGGTAAATCGCAGAGCAACGTGCAGGGTAAGCTCGCGGCCGTTTTGAAGCCGGCGGTCGCGCGTTATAACGAGTTGAACGACGATGAACGCTATCAGGTTCGTCGCAAGGTGCGTAGCTTCTGCAAGTGGTACACCTACATCACCCAGATCGTGCGCATGTTTGACCGAGACCTGCATAAGGAATACGTGTATTTAAGCTATCTGCGCCACCTCCTCAAGGTCGAGAAGATCCCCGTCGAGGCTGTGGACGACAAGGTCGAGATGCGCTTCTACAAGCTCAAGCAGGAGTTCGAGGGCAGCATTTCGCTTGAGCCTGGCGGCGGCGTGCTCGATCCCGGTGGCGCGGCCAAGACCGTGACGCCCGATAAGAAGCGCGACCCGCTGCAGGTGCTCGTGGATAAGTTCAACGAGCAGTGGGCTGGCAACTTCACCGAGGGAGATCGTGTGGTTATCGACACGCTGTGGAAGCGTATCGCCGAAAACCCGCAGGTCGCCGACACCATCCGTCGCGACGGCAGACAGGTCTTCGAATCAAGCCTGCTGCCCAAGGTGTTCGATGAGGAGGCTCGCCGCGCCTATGTGGAGAACACGGACTCCTTTACCAGCCTCTTTGAGGACAGTGAGAAGTATCGCGCCATGATGAGCGCCATCGGGCAGCTGCTGGTTGAGAAATTCAAGTAGGATTCCTGAGATTGATGTTGGAAAAAGGGGCAACCGCAAATGAAAGCAACCGAGGCAAATCTACTCGACCTTATGGGCGTGGCGAAGATGCAGTTTGTCATTCCCGTGTACCAGCGAGTTTACTCGTGGAGTGTAAAAGAGTGCGAGGTGCTTTGGGATGACGTCATGCGAGCGGGTCGTGATGGCGTATCGCACTTCGTGGGGTCAATGCTTTATATCCCCGAGTCCGAGAGCTCTGCCACGAGCATTTCGCGCGTGCTTCTGATTGACGGACAGCAGCGCATGACGACGTTTTCGTTGATGATTGCAGCTTTGGCTGACTATTTGGAGAGCAACCCCGACAAGGCTGGCTTCCTTGGCGACCTCAAAATCTCGGCGCTGAGGAAAAATTACCTCTTTAACGATGACGACTACAACGGTCTGGCACGCTACAAGCTGGTGCTCTCGCAGGACGATAAAGAGACGCTGTTCTCCATCGTGTCTGGGGCTCCCGTGCCAGATGAAAAATCGGATCGGATTGTCGAGAACCATGCGTTCTTCCGCGAGAAGATGCGTGGTAAATCATTTGACCCGGCAAGGCTTTGGGCGGGGCTAAACCGCGTGCAGGTCATCGACACTAAGCTCACCGCTGGCGTTGATAATGCCCAGCTCATATTTGAGTCCATGAACTCCAAGGGCAAGCCGCTCACGCCCATTGACCTCATCCGTAACTACGTTCTAATGTCGCTTCCCAACGACGAACAGACCAAGCTTTATGAGGGTTATTGGCATCCACTCGAGTGCTTGTTCGGAAAAGGCGGCGAGGACGAGTTCAATGCATTTATCTGGTACTGGCTGTGGCTTAAAGTTCCCAATAGGATGCCGAAGGAGAACGAGGCCTACTACGAGTTTAAGCGCTATTTCGCCGACGACTACGATGGTGACACCGAGGGCCTGCTTAAGGAGCTGCGCGGGTATGCACATAGATACGCCAGTCTGTTCCTTGGTAAGGAGAAGGACGACGGACTGCGCCGAGTGTTCGGCAGAATCGTAAGCCTCGACGTGAAGCAGATAAGGCCCCTCTTAATGTTGCTTTATTCGGTTTACGAGGGGAATGGACTAGACCGCAATGCGTTTTTACGTATCTGCGAGACTATCGAGTCGTTTCTGTTCAGGCGAGCGGTTTGCGGCAGACTTACCACGGGCCTAAATAATTTCTTTGCCGGCATGTATCGCAATCTCGAGCAGCAGGACGATATCGAGGAGTACGTTACGGCGATGCTCCTTATCCACAGCAGCGGTATGACCGCATACTTTCCGACAGACGAGCATTTTGTCGAGGAGTTTAAGGCGCGTGACTGCTACAACCGCTTCTCTAAAAAGCGCTATTACCTGGAACGCATGGAGAACTGGCACCACCCGAAGGAGTCCATCTCAGCCGACGATTACCAGATCGAGCACATCATGCCCCAGACGATTGATGATGAGCACGGCTGGAAGGAATCGCTTGGTGAGAACTGGGAAGACGTCCACGACAGGCTGTGCAACAACTTGGGAAATCTTACGCTGACGGGCTACAACCAGGAGTACTCAAACCGGTCGTTCTCGGACAAGCTCAATCTGCCTGACGTCGGATTTAAGTGCAGCCCGCTCTACCTAAACAAATCGATTGTCTCGCATGAAAAATGGGGTGAGGAAGAGATTGGGCAGCGCGCGGACGAGCTGGCGAAAGAAGCGTGCGAGATATGGAAGTATCCCGACCTTCCGGCAGACGTCGTCGACAAGTACCGTCCTTCTCGTGGGGAGCCTGACGAGGCTCCTGTCTGGACTCTGCATGAGAACCACCCCACCTTTGCCGAAGGTGGGCTCAACCAGAAGCTTTTCGATGAGGTGCGCGAGTCCGTTCTGAGTGGTAACCCTTCGTGGGAGTCCTACATAGCCAAGTACTATGTAGGCTTCAGGTCGGGCAAGCGAAAACTGCATGCCGTGTTAGAAGGTAGGACCAGCAACGGTGGCTGGATTGCCGTCGGCCTGGCAAAGAGCGTGGATGACCTAATTGATCCAGAGGACATGTGCCAGGACAAACGTACGCAGGGTGGATTTGGCCCAGGCCTACCGACCTATGTTGCTCTTCGTAATGCCGATGACATTCCCGCGGTGCTCGATCTTATAAAGTAGTGCTAGGTTAAAGGCCGGGAATCTAATTCCCGGCCCTTGCCATCTCGGAATTGCCGATGGCTTATCTGCCCACCTACACCCCCGCAATCCCGCGCGCCGCGCTCAGCAGCTCGTACTCCCTCTGGCTCCACTGGTGCAGCTCGGCCGCGTGCACGGCGTCGCGACACAGGTCCAGGAACACCTCGGCGCCCTCGCAGAAGCACTCGCGGGCAAAGGCGCCGGATCCGTCCGCAACGCACGCACCGTCGGCAAAAAGCTTCCAGCTGGACGGCTCGCGCGAGCCGTCTCCGAGCAGCTTGATCTGCAGAACATGTGGGCCGCCAGCGGCACATGGCCCTTCTTCCAACGCCTGCACCGTAAAGCGCATCTGGAGGGACAGAGTATAAAATCCGGAAAAGTGTCGAAATAGGCACCTTAAAACTTCGGAAAAGTGTAGCTGGATGACAAAACAGCACTAAGAAGCTGGTGCTGGATGCGGGATCCTGTGGCCGCCTTCAGCCCTCGCTACTCGTCGTCCCCGTCGTTGGGGTCGCCCTTGAGGGTGTTGATGTCCAGGTACTGGTTATCGTCCTCTTTTTGCTGGGTCTCCGACTCCGCTTGGGTGGGGCCGCGGAACAGCTGGAATCCCTCAAATGCAATGACACCGAGCAGGGCAATGATAATGGCGATAAAGGCAACCTTGACTGCCTGCGGAAATTCCGAGAAACGCAGTGCCTTTTCCTCGGCGTAATAATCGGCGAAGCGCTCTTCGCCCGTGCTTTTGGTATACGCCGGCGCGGACGCGGCCTCCGGGTCATATTCCGGTGCGGGCGTGGCAGCGTACGGATCGTTGGGATAATCGCTCGACGCGGTGCCATAGTCCTCGGTCTCGATGCGACTGTTGCCAGCATAGCCATCGGAATAATCGGAATATGCCGTACCGCCCTCATAGTCTGCGGCGCTCGTGTTGGCGGCAAAAAGCGGGTTAACTGGAACGTCGAGCGCCGGCATGCCGGTAGAGGTCTCATCCAGATCGGTTGCAGCCCAGGAATCGTAGGCAACCTGATGGGCAACGGGCTCATCGAGCCTTGCGACCGGAGGCTTGCGTGCCGCAGGAACAGGCAACTGCTGGGCGCTGTACATAACAGTGCTGTCGGCCGATTTGCCCTGCGTCGCTGCTGCGAGAAATGCCGCCGTCTCGGATGGGTCACTTGCGGGGCGGGGAGCGGGCGTGGGCGCCGAAGTGGGTGCGGGTGTAGGCGCGGGCGTCGAAACAGCCGACTGCGCAGGAGTCGGCGCAGATGCGGTCTTAGGCGCAAGTGCGGGATTGGGGCTTGACGGGCGAGCCGCGCCGCCGCCCATGAGTTCGTCGGCGGTCCACGGGCGATCATCCATCACATCGTCAAGGCTCAGCGAAAACAGGTCGTCTTCACCCTCATCGAACATGCGGTGCACATGTCCACCAATTGCCGGAATCAATCCGCGACCGGTGCATGATGCCTTGCTCAACGCCATTCTGTTCCATCCTTTCGAAATACTAATGACATCGATTATATGGAACTTCCCAAGTGGCTCGGTCTTGGATTCGTGCTTTCCAGAACTCGCGCCCAAAAGGGGAGGGGCAATCCAGGCGAGCGCCTACTTGTCGCCGGCCGCCGCCTTGGCCTCATTGAGGTAGCTATAAAAACTGTACTTGGAGATGCCAAAGAACTCGCAGGCGCGCTCGCTCGACTTGGAAATGAGGAAGGCGCCGCGACGGTCGAGGTAGCCAATGGCACGAATGCGCTCGTCTTTGGTCATGAGTGCCGCGGGCTTGCCCACAAACTGCTCGCACTCGTGCAGCAGGTCCTCGAGCAGGTCGCCGATGTTCTTGGTAATGGGCTCGGGCTCGGTATAGCCCGTGCCGCCGGTGCCGGTAAAGGCGTCGAGCGAACGCTCAAAAGCCTTCATGAGCGTAATGTCAAAGTTAATGCCCAAAATGCCGACGGGCTTGCCTTCGTCGTTGCGGATAAAGATCGTCGACGATTTGAGCAGCTTGCCATCGGTGGTTTTGGTGAGGTATGGCTCGCGGTCGTGCACGTCGGTGGTGCCCTCGTGCATGGACTCAAACACGATATGGCTGGGGCCGTCACCCAGTTTGCGCCCGCTGACGTGGCCGTTTTCGATCACTACGATGGAGTGGTCCACGTCCTCGGTTTCCAGATCGTGGACGACGACTTCGCAGTTGGGGCCAAATTGGAGCGCCAGGCCGTGTGCTAGGCGCTTGTAAAACTCAATCTGTGCGGGGGTCATGGGTGCCTTCCTAAAAATTAGTTTGGGCACACTTTGCCATAAACCACACTTGACCGCAAACAAATCCATCAACAAGGCAATTCATGACCGTTCGGCGGCGAAAAAGTACCGATTACGGCAACAAACAATTCGTTAGGTACGCCAATCAAAAAGTGTGATAGAACATTACTAACAAACTTTTTGTTTGGCATCCACATAAAAGTTCAGCCGTGTGAATGGGATCGGGCTGAAACGCGTATGCGGGGGCCGGCAAGAGAGGACTTAAGGAGTTCACCGTATGGCCGATAAGATCCAGTGGGCGGGCAACACGATGCCCAAGAGCGATGACAAGCACTTGGGAATCATGAGCCTCGACCACGTGAAGAAGGCCCGTGCCTTCCACCAGTCGTTCCCTCAATATACCGTCACTCCGCTTGCCCGTCTGGACGGTCAGGCTGCGCGCCTAGGCCTGTCCAACCTGTGCGTTAAGGACGAGAGCTATCGCTTTGGCCTCAACGCCTTTAAGGTTCTGGGCGGCTCGTTTGCCATGGCCAACTACATTGCCGATGAGACCGGCAAGGACGTTGCCGACTGCACCTTCGATTACCTGACTTCCGATCAGCTTGCCAAGGACTTTGGCCAGGCCACCTTCTTTACCGCCACCGACGGCAACCATGGCCGCGGCGTGGCATGGGCTGCCAACAAGCTGGGTCAGAAGGCCGTCGTGCACATGCCCAAGGGTTCCACCAAGCCCCGCTTCGACAACATCGCCGCTGAGGGCGCCACGGTGACCATCGAAGAGGTCAACTACGACGAGTGCGTGCGCATGGCCGCCGCCGAGGCCGACGCCTGCGAGCGCGGCGTCATCGTTCAGGACACCGCCTGGGAGGGCTACGAGAAGATCCCGTCTTGGATTATGGAGGGCTACGGCACCATGGCTTCCGAGGCTGCCGAGCAGCTGCGCGAGATGGCCATCAACCGCCCGACGCACGTCTTTGTCCAGGCCGGTGTAGGCTCGCTCGCCGGCGCCGTGGTGGGCTACTTCACCAACCTGTATCCCGATAACCCGCCCACCTTCGTCGTGGTTGAGTGCGCGCCTGCCGCCTGCCTGTACAAGGGCGCTGCCGCCGGCGACGGTGACCCGCGCATCGTGGACGGCGACATGCCCTCCATCATGGCCGGTCTGTGCTGCGGTGAGCCCAACATCCTGGGCTGGGATATCCTGCGCAACCACGCCACCGCCTTCGTGTCCTGCCCCGACTGGGTCACCGCTCGCGGCATGCGCACCCTGGGCGCTCCCGAGAAGGGCGACCCGCGCGTCATCTCCGGCGAGTCCGGCGCTGTGACCACCGGTCTGGTCGAGACTCTCATGCTCGATCCCGAGTACGCCGAGCTCAAGGAACTCATCGGCCTGGACAAGACGAGCTCCGTGCTCTGCTTCTCCACCGAGGGCGATACGGATCCCGACCAGTATCGCCGCATTGTTTGGGAAGGCGAATATCCCACTTGCTAATCGTTGGGGCGGAGTAAATAGGTATCGCTCCGCCACCTCAAAGGTAGATTCCTTCGTTTGAAAGGTTATGAACAATGGCTAAAGAACTCGATTTCGACGCTATCAAGGCTGCTGCTGAGTCTCATCGTGCTGATATGACTCGCTTCCTGCGCGCTATGATCTCCCATCCCTCTGAGTCCTGCGAGGAGGGTGAGGTTGTTGCTTGCATCAAGGCCGAGATGGAGAACCTTGGCTATGACGAGGTCAAGGTCGACGGCCTGGGCAACGTTATGGGCTTTATGGGCGAGGGCGACAAGATCATCGCCATCGACTCCCACATCGACACCGTCGGCATCGGCAACATCGAGAACTGGGATGCCGATCCCTACGAGGGCTACGAGACCGATGAGATCATCTACGGCCGCGGCGGCTCCGACCAGGAGGGCGGCATGGCTTCTGCTACCTACGCTGCCAAGATGATGAAGGACATGGGCCTCATCCCCGAGGGCTACAAGATCATGGTCGTCGGCACCGTCCAGGAAGAGGACTGCGACGGCATGTGCTGGCAGTACATCTACAACAAGGACGGCATTAAGCCCGAGTTCGTCATTTCCACCGAGCCCACCGACGGCGGCATCTACCGCGGTCACCGCGGCCGCATGGAGATCCGCGTCGACGTTCACGGCACCTCCTGCCACGGCTCCGCTCCCGACCGCGGCGACAACGCCATCTACAAGATGGCCGACATCATCGCCGACGTCCGCGCCCTCAACAACAACGGCTGCGACGAGTCGACCGACATCAAGGGTCTCGTCAAGATGCTCGACCCCAAGTACAATCCCGAGCACTTCGAGGATGCCCGCTTCCTGGGCCGCGGCACCTGCACCGTCAGCCAGATCTTCTACACCAGCCCCAGCCGTTGCGCCGTGGCCGACTCCTGCGCCATCTCCATCGACCGTCGCATGACCGCCGGTGAAACCTGGGAGTCCTGCCTGGACGAGATCCGCAACCTGCCGGCTGCCAAGAAGTACGGCGACGACGTGAAGGTCTCCATGTACATGTACGACCGTCCGTCCTGGACCGGCGAGGTCTACGAGACCGAGGCTTACTTCCCCACGTGGATCAACAAGGAGACCGCTCCGCACGTCAAGGCTCTCGTCGACGCCCACAAGGCCATGTTCGGTGACGAGCGCATCGGCTGCGAGCCCAGCATGGACAAGCGCACCGGTCGCCCGCTGTGCGACAAGTGGACCTTTTCCACGAACTGCGTTTCCATCCAGGGCCGCTACGGCATCCCCTGCGTGGGCTTTGGCCCGGGTGCCGAGTCTCAGGCTCACGCTCCCAACGAGGTCACCTACAAGGACGACCTGGTCACCGCTGCTGCCATGTACGTGGCTGCCCTGAACCTCTACGATCCGAGCAAGGCCGATGGCGACGCCACCGTGTTCCGCGCCGGTCTGACCAACAACAAGATTGATTAGTCCCATTCCTCGATTTTGTTGAGCCGGGGGCTGCTCGTGTCCCCGGCACCCCCTGTTGACTTGGGGCCCGCGGTCGTTATCTCCCATGCTTCCTCAACGGTGGCGGGTCCTCGTCATGGTGCTCTGCATGTTCTAGCCACACGCGCATGCCGGAGCACATCTACTCATTGCGATCGTTTCATCTTTAGAAAGGACATTTCCATGGACGCTAAGTTTACCGAGCTCGTCGAGCAGCTGAACGGCCTCGATTTTAAGGGTATGTACGGCAGCGACTTCCTGCACACCTGGGACAAGACTACCGATGAGCTCAAGGCTCTCTACATCGTCGCCGACGCCCTGCGCGAGCTGCGCGAGAACAACGTCTCGTCCAAGATCTTCGACTCGGGTCTGGCCGTCTCCCTGTTCCGCGACAACTCCACCCGTACGCGCTTCTCCTTCTCTAAGGCCGCCAACCTGCTCGGCCTTGAGCTGCAGGACCTGGACGAGAAGAAGTCCCAGATCGCTCACGGCGAGACCGTCCGCGAGACCGCTACCATGATCTCCTTCATGGCCGACGTCATCGGCATCCGCGACGACATGTACATCGGCAAGGGCGACGCCTACATGGCCGAGGTCTCCGAGTCTGTCCAGCAGGCTTACGAGGACGGCGTTCTGGATCACCGTCCCACGCTCATCTCCCTGCAGTCCGATTCCGACCACCCCACGCAGTCCTCTGCCGACATGCTTTACCTCATCAACGAGTTTGGCGGCCTTGAGAACCTCAAGGGCAAGAAGGTTGCCGTCACCTGGGCTTATTCGCCCTCTTACGGCAAGCCGCTGTCCTGCCCGCAGTCGCTGATCAGCCTGCTGCCCCGCTTTGGCATGGACGTCACCCTGGCCCACCCCGAGGGCTACGACCTCATGCCCGAGGTCGTCGAGCGCGCCAAGGGCTATGCCGCCGAGTCCGGCACTACCTTTAAGCAGGTCAACACCATGGCCGAGGCCTTCGAGGGCGCCGACATCGTGATCCCCAAGAGCTGGGCTCCGTTTGCCGCCATGGAGAAGCGCACCAACCTGTACGCCGAGGGCGACGACGCCGGCATCGCCGCGCTCGAGAAGGAGCTGCTCGCCCAGAACGCCACCCATCAGGACTGGTGCTCTACGACCGAGCTCATGGAGAAGACTGCCAACGGCCAGGACACCATCTTTATGCACCCGCTGCCCGCCGACATCTCCGGTGTCTCTTGCGAGCACGGCGAGGTTAACGCCGACGTCTTCGACATGCACCGCGTGGGCATGTACAAGGAGGCCAGCTACAAGCCGTACGCCATCGCTGCCATGATGTTCCTGCAGAAGGTTGCCGATCCCGCCGCTACCCTCAAGGCCCTCGACGAGCGTAACACCGCCCGTTGGCTCCAGGCCTAAAGCCGGGCTGAGGTAAGCCATGTAAAGGGGGCGCTCTGCCAACCGGCGGGGTGCCCCCTTTTTGCATCGTGGGCGTGCGGGATAAGCGCTTTCGATGTGGATGCCCGCGGCGCGAGTTATGGGTACGATGGTTTCAGGGGAGGTATCACCATGAAACTTGGATGCGTCATTATGGCTTCGGGCGAGGGCAAGCGGTTTGGCTCTAACAAGATGCTTGCCGATATCTATGGCGAGCCGCTGATTGCCCGGACCATCGATTCGGTTCCCCGGGGCTTTGACGTCGTGGTTTCGACGCGTTGGCCCGAGGTCGCCCAGATTTGCGAGGACAAGCATTGCCCGTGCGTGCTGCACGATGGCGAGCTGCGCAGCGAAAGCGTCCGTGCGGGCCTTTCATGGGGAGTCGAACGCAACTGGAAAGGTTGCCTCTTTTTGCCGGGCGACCAGCCGCTCGTGAGTTCGGGTTCTTTTGAGGCTATGGTTCGTGCGTTTGACGAGTGTGGCCGCAAGCATCCGGTGCGTCTTGCGTGCAACGGTGAGCCTTCGAGCCCGATGCTCTTTCCGGCGGAACTGTTCGATGCACTCATGTGTCTTGAGGGCAAGGACGGCGGCGGTTCGATCCTCAAGGACCGTACCGACGTGGTGCTGGTCGAGGCGCGTGCATACGAGCTGTGGGACGTCGATACCGCCAAGGGACAGCAACGCATAACGGAGCATATCGCCGCCTGCTCGTATTTTGATCGCGTGGCCAACTGCAACAATCAATAAGGAGCAATTATGATCATCATCAAAAACGGCGCGCTCGTGACGCCCCAGGGGCTTCGCCGCGCCGATCTTGCCATGGATGGCGATAAGATCGTGCGGATCGCCGCGGCGATTGAGCCGGGCGAGGGCGATACCGTCCAGGACGCCACCGACTGTTGGGTGTTCCCCGGCTTTATCGACGGCCACACGCACATGCAGTGCTGGACCGGCATGGATTGGACAGCCGATAGCTTTGAGACCGGCACGCGCGCGGCTGCCTGCGGCGGCACGACGACCATCGTGGACTACGCGACGGCCGATCGCGGCGTGACTATGCCCGATGCCTTGGCCGAGTGGCATCGCCGCGCCGACGGAACCTGCACGGCCAACTACGCCTTTCATATGGCACTCGCCGAGTGGAACGAGCGCAACCGCGCCGACCTTTCGGCCATGCGCGAGGCGGGCGTATCGTCGTTCAAGACCTACTTTGCCTATGACCACCTGCGCTTGGACGATGCCGAGACGCTCGAGGTACTGGAGGAGCTCAAGCGCGTGGGCGGTATCCTGTGCGTGCATTGCGAGAACGGCACGCTCGTGAACGAGCTGCAGAAGCGCGTGTACGAGCAGGGGATTCATGGGCCCGAGGGGCATGCGCTCAGCCGTCCGGACGTGTGTGAGGCCGAGGCCGTGAGCCGCCTGCTGTATCTGGCGCACTTGGCCGGGGACGCTCCGGTCAACGTGGTGCACCTTTCGACCAAGCTGGGGCTCGAGGCCATCCGTGCCGCCAAGGCGCGCGGGCAGAAGAACATTTATGTCGAAACCTGCCCTCAGTATCTGATGCTCGACGATACTTGCTACCTGGAGCAGGGCGAGGACGGCTTTGCGGGCGCCAAGTACGTGATGAGCCCGCCGCTGCGCCATGCCGGTGACCGTGCCGCGCTGCGCGAGGCGCTTGTGGCCGGCGAGATCGATACTATTGCGACCGATCATTGCAGCTTTAACCTGCACGGTCAAAAGGACCGCGGACGCGACGATTTCCGCGCGATTCCCAACGGCGGGCCCGGCGTGGAGCATCGTCCCGTCGCGATTGCCACGAGCTTTGAGGGACAGCTGGGTCCCGAGGATCTGTGCCGCTTGATGAGCGAGAACCCGGCGCGCGTCTTTGGCATGTATCCGCGCAAGGGCTGTCTTGCCGAGGGCGCCGATGCCGACGTGTGCGTGTGGGATCCCAAGGCGCGCTGGACCATTAGCGCGGCGACGCAACATCAGGCTGTGGACTACACGCCGCTCGAGGGCTTTGAGGCACATGGCCGCGCCAAGGCCGTGTTTGTGAACGGCGTGCTGGCGGCACGCGATGGCGAGCCCACCGGAGCCCAACCCGGCCGCTACGTGCCCCGCTAACAGGAAGATCGCCGGATTCCCCTCCGCAGTTGCGGTAGAATAGTTCCTGTTTAGCCGACAAATAGGCCGTTTCAGGAACTATTCCACCGCAACTTATAGGTCTTCTGGGGCAGCGCCGGCTATTTGAGGCTGGTGGCGACGACGGGGCGGCCGAGGGCTGCCTCGAAGCGGTCGGCCATTGTGGGGTCGCTGAGCGTGTCGACTTGGTTGAGCATGACGCGTGCGGTGCTGAGTTTCAGCGCCTGCATCTCGGCATTGAGCACCTGGGCGACGCGCTCGGGCGTGGCGATGTCGGTGAGCTTGCAGCCGCAACGCTCGCAAAAGAGCTCGGGGCGGTGGACAACCTCGGTGACGGGCTTGCCCAGCCCCGAGGCGCCGACGACCCAGACAACGTTTGCCGCGGCGGCGGGAATTACCGGCTCCCAGGCGGCATGCGCCTTGAGCGGGAGTCGCTTGCTGCCATCTGCCTCTGCCAACACATAGTCAAAGCGCTGCGCCAGCTCGTTGAGCGGCTCGGCGGGGGCGGAGAGCTTGCCTGTCTCCGGGTCCAAGACACCCGCCTGGCAGATGCCTCCGCGGCTCATGCCCGCGCATGCCTCGCAGGTGCAGCCGGGAACATGCAGGGCCCCCGGCTTCCAAGGCACGGCGTCCAAGCGACGGCTCGACCCGTCCCATGGCACGCCGGCGACGGGAAACATGTGCGTGGTGGTACAGAGAAGCACCCTGCCGCCAGCGCGCATGAGCTCGAGACCCAGCGCCTTCAGCAAGGTCGACTTGCCGCCGCTGCCGATGATCGCGGTAATCCCCGGCTCGATCTTGAGCGCGGAGGCAAGGTTTCCGCTCGTCGTTTCCATCTGTTCACCGCCGTATAATACTGTGATAATAAATAATCATCAGAGTAGCGGTCGAGCCGCTTTTGCTCTGTTCAAACCGTAGCACAGGGAGGTGCCCCGGGAATGCTCGTTTATGTTCGCGGCGCCGGCGATATCGCCACGGGTGTCGCTGCCCGTTTGGTGCGCGCCGGCGTGTTGGTCGTCATGGCCGATATCGCGGTTCCCACGTGCATCCGTCGCACAATCAGTTTTTGCGAGGCCATTCGCCTGGGCGAGGTCGAGGTCGAAGGCATTCGCGCTCGCTTGGCACAGACGCCGGCTGAGGCGCTCGAGGTTACCCAAGCGGGGGATGTTGCCGTCGTGGTGGACCCTCAGGCCAAGATGCTCGATGAGTTTAAACCCGCGGCTGTGGTCGACGCGATTCTGGCCAAGCGCAACCTGGGTACCACGCGTGACATGGCGCCTGCTGTTATCGCCGTGGGGCCGGGCTTTACCGCGCCGGTTGACTGCGACGCTGTGGTCGAGACCATGCGCGGGCATTTTCTCGGCCGTGTCATTACCCAAGGTTCGCCCCAGCCCAACACGGGCGTGCCGGGTATTATCGCCGGCTATGGCAAAGAACGCGTTATCCACAGCCCCGCCGCCGGCGTGTTTCGGTCCGACCGCGCAATCGGCGACATCGTGAGCGCCGGAGACGTGATTGGCTACGTGGGCGATACGCCCATGTGCACGCAGATCGATGGCTGTCTGCGCGGGCTTTTGGCGAACGGCGTGCAGGTGACTGAGGGCTTTAAATGCGCCGATGTCGATCCGCGCGGCGATGCCAGCTATATCAACTACATTTCGGACAAGGCGACGTCGGTCGGCGGCGGCGTGCTCGAGGCACTCGCTATGCTCACCGATGTCTTTAGAGGATAGAAGGCGGCAATGGAAAAGCTCGATGTTGTGAATGCGGCGCTTGCCGCCCTGCGTGCTGGCGAGACGTGCGAGCTGGTGGTCGTGGCCGGCACGGCGGGGTCGTCGCCGCGCGGCGTGGGCGCCTGGATGGCCGTCTTTGCCGACGGTAGCCAGGCGGGCACCATCGGCGGCGGTAAGATCGAGCTCTTTGCGCTGGACGAGGCACGCGAGCTCCTGAGCGCGGGACAGTCGCGTCTGGTCCGCTACACCATGGGCGGCGAGAACTCCGATACCGGCATGATCTGCGGCGGAGCCATCTGCCTGTGCTATTTGCACCTGGACGCGACCAAGGCACCGTTGTTCCAGTCGGTTGCCGACGTCTTGGCATATCGACGCATCGGCGACTTCGTCATCGACTTTGAACCGTTTATCGCAAACGCGCTCGAAGGCGATGTTGCCGAGTATCATGGCGAGGAATCGCGCCGCACCATTGCGGGCTGCCCCGGGCTTTCGCTGGTGGAGGAGGGGAGTAAGGCCACCTACACCAACGCCGCCTCCGAGATTCCTCCCGCGCACATCGAGACGCTCTGCCCCGAGGGCCTGACCTATATCTTTGGCTGCGGCCACGTGGGTGCTGCGACGGCGCGGGTGCTCACGGCGGCGGGCTTTGCCGTCGTGGCGTGCGACGACCGCCCCGGCACGCTGACCCCCGATTGGGTACCCGGTGTCTACGACCGTCGTCTGGTCGACTACAAGAACCTGGGCGAGCAGTGCCCCATCGGTCCGCGCGACTTGGTGGTCGTGGCCACAGCAGGCCACAAGTCCGATATCGACGTGGTGATTCAGGCCATGCGCGCCAAGCCCGCCTATCTGGGTTGCCTTGGCTCGCGCCGCAAGACGGCCTTTGTGCGGGCTCGCTTGGAGCAGGAGGGCTTTACGCAGGACCAGATCGACGGGCTGCACCTGCCGATCGGCGTTGCCATCGAGGCAGAGGATCCCGAGGAGATCGCTATCTCCATCGCCGCCGAGATGATCCACCTGCGCCGCACCAAACTCGTCCCCCGCAAGCGCTAATCGCATCCCCAACAAGCAGTTGCGGTGAAATAAGGATTGTTTAAGCCTGTTAGGCCGCCAAACAGTCCCTATTTCACCGCAACTGCTTTTTGGGACCCATTTGTGCGGGGGAGTTGTGGAGTTGTGCAGGCAGACGAGGTTTTTCTGGAAATACGCTCCCGATGCGCGTATAGTACCGATTGTTTTGTCGGCTCCTGCTGCGTCGAGTCCAAACCGCGAAATGCCACGAGCGGCGCGGATGCAGCCAGGAGGCACGAGGACAACCCATCGTGGCCACGCCCCGTGCTTAAAACCCCAAGAAGGAGTGAACAATGGCAGAAGAGAAGTATGTGCCGCGTCTGAAGACCAAGTACAACAACGAGGTCAAGCAGCAGCTTCAGGACAAGTTCCAGTACGAGAACGTCATGATGATCCCCAAGTTTGAGAAGATCGTCGTGAACATGGGTGTCGGCGAGGCCGCTACCGATTCCAAGGCCATCGACGGTGCCGTGCGCGACCTGCGCGCCATCACCGGCCAGCAGCCGATGATCACCCGTGCCCGCAAGTCCATCGCTACCTTCCGCCTGCGCGCTGGTATGCCGATCGGCTGCAAGGTTACCCTGCGTGGCGACCGTATGTGGGAGTTCTTCGATCGTCTGACCTCCGTCGCGATTCCCCGTATCCGTGACTTCCGCGGCATCTCCGCCAAGAGCTTCGACGGCCGTGGTAACTTCTCCATGGGCGTCACCGAGCAGCTCATCTTCCCCGAGATCGACTTCGACTCCGTCGATCACCAGCGTGGTATGGACATCACTTTCGTGACCACCGCCAACACCGATGAGGAGGCCAAGGCCCTTCTGGACGCCTTCGGTTTCCCGTTCAAGAAATAGGTTCACCTGCCCTATAAGCGCCGTTCCCACAAGGGGGCGGCGCTTGGGGCGAACAATACTCTATGTGAGGAGGATATAAGTGGCTAAGACATCGATGATCGTCAAGTGCAATCGCAAGCAGAAGTTCTCTACTCGTGAGTACACGCGCTGCCAGCGCTGCGGCCGTCCGCACTCTGTGTACCGCAAGTTCGGCCTGTGCCGTGTCTGCTTCCGCGAGCTTGCACTCAAGGGCGAGCTTCCCGGCGTTAAGAAGGCCAGCTGGTAAGTCACTACCAGCGTTTCAAGCATCAGTTTGGAACAGGGAAAACGCGCTAAAAAGGCTTTGCCGTTAAGGGCGGCGAAGAACCAAGAGCACGTGTTCATCAAGAACGAAGGAGAATCTGTATGAACCTTACAGACCCGATCGCAGATATGCTTACGCGCATCCGTAACGCTAACTCTGTGAACAAGGCCACGGTCTCCATGCCGAGCAGCAAGAAGCTCGTCGAGATCGCTCGTGTTCTGCACGAGGAGGGCTACATCGAGGGCTACGATGTCGAGGACACCGTTCCCCAGAAGACTCTGCACATCACGCTTAAGTATGGTCCCAAGAAGGCTAAGGTCATCAACGGCATCCGCCGCATTTCCAAGCCGGGCCTGCGTAAGTACACCGGCGTTGCCGACATGCCCCGCGTCCGCGGTGGCCTTGGTACCGCCATTATTTCCACCAGCCATGGCGTCATGACCGACCGCGATGCTCGCAAGCACAACGTCGGCGGCGAGATCATCGCTTACGTCTGGTAATTCGCTCGGTAGGTAGAAGGAAAGGAGATCACCGTGTCTCGTATCGGTAATAAGCCTGTCCAGATTCCCGCCGGAGTCGAAGTGGCAGTCAACGGCAACAACGTTGTCGTCAAGGGCCCCAAGGGCCAGCTCGAGCTCGATGTCTTTGAGAAGCTCGCTATCAACGTCGAGGACAACGTCCTCACCGTTTCCCGTCCCGACGACGAGCGTGAGACCCGTGCCCGCCACGGCCTCACCCGCGCTCTCATCCACAACATGGTTGTTGGCGTTTCCGAGGGCTTCGAGAAGAAGCTCGAGCTCGCCGGCGTCGGTTACCGCGTGCAGCAGAAGGGCAAGAACCTCGAGTTCTCCCTGGGCTTCTCGCACCCCGTGATCGTCGAGGCTCCCGAGGGCATCACCTTCGAGGTTCCCGACAACACCCACGTGAACGTCAAGGGTATCAACAAGCAGCAGGTCGGTCAGATCGCCGCTGAGATCCGCGGCCATCGTCCTCCCGAGCCTTACAAGGGCAAGGGTATCCACTACGTTGGCGAGCACATCCGCCGCAAGCTGGGTAAGGCCGCCAAGTAGTCGTAACCGACTCACTCGCATAAGACCAGCACCCCGTCAGGTGCTGGCAAGATCAACCTTTTTAGGAGTTTACGTATGAACAAGCATAAGGCGAAGCTGGAAGGCCTCAAGCGTCGTCAGCGTCGTGTTCGCGGCAAGGTCTCGGGTACTTCCGAGCGTCCGCGTCTTCGCGTGACCCGTACTAACGCCAACATCTATGCCCAGATCATCGACGACAGCAAGGGCTCCAGCCTGACGCTCGTCTCTGCCTCGACCCTCGAGGCCGAGTTCAAGGGCACCCACACCTCGAACAAGGAGGCTGCGGAGAAGGTCGGTCAGCTCGTTGGCAAGCGCGCCATCGAGGCCGGCATCACCAAGGTCGCCTTCGATCGCGGTGGCCGTATCTACCATGGCCGCGTCAAGGCCCTCGCCGACGGTGCTCGTGCCGCCGGTCTCGAGTTCTAGGAGGTATGTAGCACATGGCTCGTAATCAGAAGCAGCAGCGCGAGGCCTCCGAGTTCGAGGAGCGCGTCGTTTACATCAACCGCGTGTCGAAGACCGTCAAGGGTGGTCGTCGCATGAGCCTCGTCGCTCTCGTCGTCGTTGGCGACGGCAAGGGCAACGTCGGCGTTGGCATGGGCAAGTCCGCTGAGGTGCCCATGGCCATCTCCAAGGCGTCTCTCGATGCCAAGAAGAACATGTTCCACGTGCCGGTGACCGATCAGGGCACCATTCCGCACGAGGTTCTCGGTCACTTTGGTGCCGGCCGCATCATCATCAAGCCCGCTGTCGAGGGTACCGGCGTTATCGCCGGCGGCGCTGTGCGTCCCCTCTTCGAGCTTGCTGGCATCAAGAACGTCCTGTCCAAGTCCCTCGGTACCGACAACGGCCTCAACATCATCAAGGCTGCCGTCGAGGGCCTCAAGGAGCTCTCCAGCCCTGAGGACGTCGCGGCTCGCCGTGGCCTGACGGTCTCCGAGATGTTCGTCGGTAAGGAGAACTAAGCATGGCTGACACCATCAAGATCAAGCAGGTCCGCAGCACCAACGGTTGCAAGCAGGACCAGGTCCGTACTGTCCGTGCCCTCGGTCTCCACAGGATCCGCGAGGTTCGCGAGATTGCTGACAACGAGTCCGTCCGCGGCATGATCTTCAAGGTCAAGCACCTTGTCGAGATTGTAGAGGAGTAGCAAATGCAGCTTCACGATCTTACTCCCGCGCCCGGTTCCACCAAGAACCGCAAGCGCGTCGGCCGTGGCAATTCTTCGGGTCACGGCACCACTTCTGGCCGCGGTCAGAAGGGCCAGGGTTCCCGCTCTGGCGGCACCAAGGGTGCCGGCTTCGAGGGTGGCCAGACTCCGCTGGCTATGCGCCTGCCCAAGCTTCCGGGCTTCCGCAACCCCCGTCGTATCGAGTACACCGCTGTTAACGTTGAGCGTCTCGAGCGCAAGTTCGAGGACGGCGCTGTGATCGACGGTGCCGCTCTTAAGGCCGCTCGCATCACCAAGAGCGAGTTCGAGCCCGTCAAGGTGCTCGGCAATGGTGAGCTCACCAAGAAGTTCACGGTCAAGGTCGACAAGGTCAGCGCTTCTGCGCAGGCCAAGATCGAGGCCGCCGGCGGAAAGGTCGAGCTGCCGTGCTAAATGGTCTTAAGAATGCTTTCCGCATCAAAGAATTGCGCGAAAAGATTCTTTTTACCATAGCTATGCTCGTCGTGTACCGCATTGGTGCGCACGTTCCTGTGCCCGGCATTCCCTTCCAGGGGATGCTGGGCCTTTTCTCGACCGATAACAATTCGGTCGCCGCAGGTGCTATGGCCCTCCTGAATCTTTTCTCTGGCGGCGCTTTGAGCTATGTGTCGGTGTTTTCGCTTGGCATCATGCCTTACATCACCAGCTCGATCATCCTCCAGATGCTCCAGGCCGTCGTGCCTTCCCTGCATGAGCTTGCCCGCGAGGGCGAGGTCGGTCAGACCAAGATTACGCAGTATTCGCGTTACCTCACCCTGGCTCTGGCAATCCTCAACTCCGTGGGTTACCTCTTCCTCTTTAAGAGCTTCGGCATCAGCTTTAATGGCGCCGGCGCTCCCGAGATCATCTTCGACCTCATGATCGTTGGTACGCTCACTGCGGGCGCCATGCTGATCATGTGGATTGGTGAGCTCATCACCCAGCGCGGTATCGGCAATGGCATGTCGCTGATCATCTTCGCGAACATCATGGCCGGTCTGCCGCAGGCTATCTTCTCCAGCACCGAGGGCAATGCCGGCGGCATCATCACCATGGTGATCATCTGCGCCATCATCCTGCTGGTTATCCCGCTGATTGTTTTCCTTGAGCGCGGCCAGCGCCGCATTCCGGTCTCCTACGCTAAGCGCGTCGTGGGCCGTCGCATGATGGGTGGCCAGACCACCTACCTGCCCATCAAGGTCAACACCGCGGGTGTTGTGCCGATCATCTTCGCTTCGGCGCTGCTGTACTTCCCGGCTCAGATTGCCGTGTTCTTCCCCGGCATCGGCTGGATTCAGGCAGTCGCTTCTGCGCTTTCGACCGGTTGGCTCAACTGGGTGCTTAACGTTGTCCTCATCGTGTTCTTCGCGTACTTCTACACCTCCATGGTGTTCAACCCCGATGACACGGCCGACAACCTTAAGAAGCAGGGCGGCTTTATTCCGGGCGTCCGTCCGGGTAGGGCTACCGCGGCCTACATCAAGAACGCGCTCAACAAGATTACGCTTCCCAGCGCTGTCTTTTTGGCGCTCATCGCCATCGTGCCTTCGATCATCTTTTCCTTCACGGGTAACCATCTGATCCAGGCATTTGGCGGCACGTCCATCCTCATCATGGTCGGCGTCGTGCTCGACACGGTCGATAAGCTCGAAGGCCAGATCAAGATGTATGATTACGATGGATTCTTTAAATAGGCTAGAGGAGGATTGCTCATGAACCTCGTATTGCTCGGAGCTCCGGGTGCCGGTAAGGGCACCGTCGCACAGGAGCTCGTCGCCGAGTTTGGCGTCGCCCATATTTCCACGGGCGACCTGCTGCGTGCTGCCGTCAAGGGTGGCACCGAGCTTGGTATTCAGGCTAAGAAGTACATGGACGCTGGCGAGCTCGTTCCCGACCAGCTCGTGATCGACCTTGTCAAGGAGCGCCTTGCCGCCGATGACGCCCAGCAGGGCTTCATCCTCGACGGCTTCCCGCGCAACACCGCCCAGGCCGTAACGCTCGATTCCGAGCTCTCCGCTATGGGTCGCGAGATCGACTGCGCCCTTCTGGTCGATGTGGCCCCCGAGGTCATCATCGATCGCCTGTCTTCTCGTCGCACCTGCCGCGCCTGCGGTTACACCGGCACCGCTGCCGATGCCACCTGCCCCAAGTGCGGCGGCGAGATGTATCAGCGCGACGACGACAAGCCGGAGACCATCAAGAACCGTCTCGACGTCTACGAGAAGTCCACGAGCCCGCTCGTCGACTACTATCGTGGCCAGGGTCTGCTCAAGTCGGTCAACGGTGACCAGGCTCGCGAGACCGTGTACGGGGATGTCAAAGAGGCTCTCGGTCTATGATCAAGATTAAGTCTGCAACGCAAATTGAGCAGATGAAGAAGGCAGGAGCGCTATCTAAGATGGCGCTCCGCCACGTTGGAGCCATGGTTCGCCCCGGCGTGTCGACTTTCGAACTCGATCAGCTTGCGGAGCAGATTATCCGCATGCATGGCGGCACCCCTGCCTTTAAGGGTTACGGCGGGTTCCCGGGGACCATTTGCGCATCGATCAACGATGCCGTGGTTCACGGTATTCCCAACCCTGACATGATCCTGCGCGATGGCGATATCATCTCCATCGATACGGGAGCCGTCGTTGACGGTTGGGTTGGCGATAATGCTTGGACGTTTTTCGTCGGCACCCCCACGCCCGAGGCCAAGGCCCTGTGCGAGGTTACGCGCGATTGCCTAAAGGCCGCCATCGAGCAGGCTGTTCCCGGTAACCATATCGGGGACGTCGGCTATGCCGTTCAGTCCCTCGCCGAGTCTCACGGATACGGCGTGCTTCGTGATTATGTGGGCCATGGCATTGGCCGCGTGATGCACGAGGACCCCAACGTTCCTAACTATGGAAAGAAGGGGAGGGGCGTTCGCCTCCAGGCCGGCATGGTCATTGCCATCGAGCCGATGGTTACGATGGGTTCCAACCATGTGAGCACGGGCTCCGACGGTTGGATCGTCACGACCAACGACCACCTGCCCGCTGCGCACTACGAGAACACCGTCGCCATTACCAATGACGGTCCGGTGATTCTCACCACGGATGCGCAAGGTGCTTGGTGTTCGCTCCAAGGCGGAGAAATGTAACAAGTTCCACTTAGTTGTGGAGCCATTACGAAGTTATTACGATGCGTGCATACGTGTTGTAGAATACTCAATCGCTGTCGTTTTCTAGAGAAAGATGATTGCTTGTGAAGAAGGAAGACGCAATTGAGCTCGAGGGTACGGTAAAGGAACCGCTGCCCAATGCCATGTTTAAGGTCGAGCTCGAGAACGGTCATTCGGTTCTGTGCAACATTTCTGGCAAGATCCGAATGAATTACATCCGTATTCTCCCCGGTGACAGGGTTGTCGTGGAGCTTTCCCCGTACGACCTGACCCGCGGCCGCATCACCTATCGCTACAAATAGCGGCACGCATACACGCACTCCATTTCCGACTGCAGGCTTAGCTCAACCTACGGTCGGATTGTGTGTGAAGACCAGCCATAGTTTTAAACGCCTGCGGCTGGGCGAGTAGATAGTAGGGAAGTAGTTTGAGCGCTACCGAAAGGAAGAACGATGAAGGTACGTCCTTCGGTCAAGAAGATGTGCGATAAGTGCAAAATCATTAGGCGCCATGGCAAGGTCCTCGTCATTTGCGAGAACCCCCGTCATAAGCAGCGTCAGGGTTAAGAGAGGAGACTACGTTGGCCCGTATTAATGGTGTCGACCTCCCGCGTGAGAAGCGCGTTGAGATCGGTCTGACCTACATTTACGGCATCGGCCGCACCACTGCGACGAAGATTTGCGTCGAGTGCAACGTTAACGTGGATACGCGCGTTAAGGACCTCACCGAGGATGAGGTTAACGCCATCCGCGATTATATCGATAAGAACCAGATCATGGTTGAGGGCGACCTCCGCCGTGAGCGCAACCAGAACGTCAAGCGCCTTATGGACATCGGCTGCAACCGCGGCCTTCGTCACCGCAAGGGCCTCCCTGTCCGCGGCCAGCGCACCCACACTAACGCTCGTACCCGCAAGGGCCCGAAGCGTCAGATCGGTGCTAAGAAGAAGAAATAAGGAGCGCTAGATAGATGGCTACTGCTAAGAAGAACGTTCGCGCTGCCCGTCTGAAGCGCGCGGACCGTAAGAACATTTCCGTGGGCCAGGCTCACATTCGTTCTACGTTCAACAACACGATCGTTTCGATCACCGATCCCCAGGGCAACGTCATTTCCTGGAAGTCGGCTGGCCAGGTGGGCTTCAAGGGCTCCCGTAAGTCCACGCCGTTCGCTGCCCAGATGGCTGCCGAGGCTGCTGCCAAGCAGGCCATGGAGCACGGTATGAAGAAGGTTTCCGTCTTCGTCAAGGGCCCCGGCTCCGGTCGTGAGACCGCCATCCGCTCCCTCCAGGCTGCTGGCCTCGAGGTCTCGAGCATCCAGGACAAGACCCCCATTCCGCACAACGGCTGCCGCCCCAAGAAGCGTCGCCGCGTGTAACTGAAAGGATCGTATCAATATGGCAATCGACAGGACTCCTGTTCTTAAGCGCTGCCGTCAGCTCGGGATCGATCCCGCTGAGCTCGGTTACAGCAGCAAGAAGGAATCTATCCGTCAGCCCAAGCGCCGTCGCAAGGAATCTGAGTACGGCATGCAGCTGCGCGAGAAGCAGAAGGTCAAGTTCATCTATGGCGTTCTGGAGAAGCAGTTCCACGGCTACTTCAACAAGGCCCGTAAGATGAACGGCGTCACCGGTGAGAACCTCATGATCATTCTTGAGTCTCGCCTCGACAACGTCGTCTTCCGTCTTGGCTTCGCCCGCACCCGCAAAGAGGCTCGTCAGTCCGTCCGTCACGGTCACTTCACCGTGAACGGCAAGCGCGTGGACATCCCGTCCTACCGCGTCAAGGCCGGCGACGTCGTCGCTGTCGGCGAGAAGTTCCGTGACCTCCTCCCCATCAAGGAGGCCCTGATTTCCTCCGAGCGCTTTGAGGTTCCTGGCTGGCTCGAGGTCGATATCGAGAAGCTGTCTGGTAACGTGCTCGCTCTGCCGACGCGTGAGCAGATCAGCGGTGATATCAACGAGCAGCTCATCGTCGAGCTCTACTCTAAGTAGTCCATCCGGGCTGCTGAGGCTGGAGGTAATACATGTCAGAATTCATTAGGCCTCAGGTTCAGGTCGAAGAGATCAACGAGACGTCTGCTCGTGTCTCCGTCGAGCCGCTCGAGCGTGGCTACGGCGATACGCTGGGTAACTCCCTCCGTCGCGTACTTCTGTCCTCGCTCGAGGGTGCCGCCGTCGAGGCTATTCAGATCGATGGTGCGCAGCACGAGTTCATGACCATCCCTAACATGGTCGAGGATGTCACCGACATCGTCCTGAATGTCAAGGGTCTTGTCTTCAGGGCTCTCGGCACGACCGACGAGGCGACCGCCACCATCTCGGTTGACGGCCCCTGCGAGGTCACCGGTGCGGACTTCTTTATTCCGTCCGAGTTTGAGCTGGTCAACCCCGAGCAGCACATCGCTACGCTCACCGAGGGTGGCCATCTCACCATGAGCATGCGCATCGGCTATGGCCGCGGCTATGTTTCTGGCGAGGCCAACAAGCGCGACAACGATCCCATCGGTGTGATCCACGTCGACTCGCTGTACTCGCCGGTTTCCCGTTGCGCCAAGCTCGTTGAGGCTTGCCGTGTCGGTCAGCACACCGACTACGACCGCCTTGTCCTCGAGATCGAGACCAACGGCTCCATCGCCCCGCGCGACGCCGTGGTCCAGGCTGCCAATATCATCAACCAGCATATGGCCGCCTTTATGAACCTTGCCGAGACCCCCGAGGTCGAGGAGGAGGCTTCGATCTTCGCTCCCGAGGTCACCAACGACAACGCCGAACTGGACAAGCAGATCGAGGATCTGGACCTTTCCGTCCGTTCCTACAACTGCCTTAAGCGCGCCAGCATTCACTCGGTCCGTCAGCTCGTTGAGTTCTCGGAGAACGATCTGCTCAACATCCGTAACTTCGGTGTTAAGTCGATCGAGGAAGTGAAGGACAAGCTTGAGTCCATGGGCCTGAGCCTGAAGGCTTAATGCTTCGCATATTTGAGGAGAAACTAGACCATGCGTCACAACGTTAAGAAGGGCCTGAAGCTCGGCACCGATGCGAGCCACACCAAGGCCATGAAGAAGAGCCTTGCTAAGGCCCTCTTCGAGAACGACCGCATCAAGACCACCGAGACCCGCGCTAAGGCGCTGCGTTCGGTCGTCGACCCGATCATCACCTGGGCCAAGAAGGGCGACCTGCACTCTCGTCGTCTGGCTATCGCCAAGCTCGGCGATAAGCAGCTCGTTGCCGAGATCTTCGACAAGGCTGCTCAGGGCATGTGGCAGGACCGCAACGGCGGTTACACCCGCATCATGAAGCTCGGTAACCGCAAGGGCGACAACGCTCCCATCGTTATCATGGAGCTCGTCACCGAGCCTTGCACGCCTAAGGCTAAGAAGGCTGCTCCGGCCCCCAAGAAGGCCGCTGCTCCCAAGAAGGTCGAGGCTGCCGAGGAGGCTCCTGCTGAGGAGACCGCTGAGTAGACAATCCGTCTGCATAGGCTATATTCGAGGGGTACGTTCGCGTACCCCTCTTTTTTTGTCGCGATACCGTTGCTTGTTTGTTGGGAGCGCCCATGACTGCGCCGTCTGATTTCAATTCGATTTCCGAGCTTGACGCCACGCTCGTATTTCGCGTGGCCTATGATGGCTCGTCGTATAGCGGATTTGCCGTGCAGCCGGGACAGACGACGGTTGCGGGTGAGCTACGTCGAGCTATTGAGACGCTCCTGCGCCGTCCGATCGACCTGACGTGTGCGGGACGTACCGATGCCGGCGTGCATGCGGTGGCACAGTTTATCAGCGTGCCCGTAACGGACGCTGAGTTGGCTTTGACGCGCCGTAGGTGGCTGAGGGCTATGGATGCCCTCCTGCCCAAAGATATCGCCATAAACGAGGTCTACAAGGCCCGTAAAGGCTTTTCTGCACGCTTTGATGCGCGTTCCCGTACGTATACGTACCGTATTGCCGATCGCGACGCGCGCCCTGTGCTTTCGCGCGGTGCGGTGTGGTGGCATCGCTACCCATTGGATGTTGAGGCGATGTCTGCGGCCTGTCCCGCGCTGCTGGGCGAGCAGGACTTCAAGAGCTTTTGCAAGGTGGCGTCTGCCGTGGGCAAGCCCACGCACCGCTGCGTGATGCGTGCCGAGTTTGGCCATGAGGTTGCGTTTGGCGAGGACATCCTGACGTTTACCATCGAGGGCAATGCGTTTCTGCATTCGATGGTCCGCACGATCGTGGGCACGCTTGTCGAGATTGGCATGCATCGCCGTGAACCCGAGTGGATGCGCGAGGTCATCGATGCTTGCGACCGTACCGCTGCGGGCCCCACGGCTCCTGCCTGCGGCCTTACGTTTATGGGCGTGGATTACGATCCCGCCGAGCTTGTCGTGCTCGACTAGGGGAGGGCTCGGCGCGTCGTGCGTCGGCACCTGTCATCTGTGGGCTGCGCGTGTGCAACATCTGTTCTTGGCGTGCAATACAACCGGTGTCTCATTGCTTTTATTGCCGGGGTGTACCATGAACGACAGTTTGATTCACTGCTGTCGAGAGGACGGATAACTTGGTTCGACGTGGCTCGCATCCGCGACTTTCGGTGATCCTTGTGGTAGAAGGTTCGCCCAGCTATGCGATGCGTGCGCTCGAGAGTATCCAGAACCAAGACCTCTACGATTTGCAGATTGTCGTTGTCTGCCGCGATGCTGCGCCCGGTGTGCGCCATTCGCTTCAAGTTGCTGCCGACAGGGACATCCATATTGATTTGATTGACGTCGAGGACGCGAAGCGCGGCGCTTGTCTTCGTGCCGGTTTTGCTGCCTCGCGCGGCTCTCAAATCATCGCCATGAACGCCGATGAGTGGTTTGCTCCGCAGTCTCTTTCCAAGATGGTCGATATCGCGTGCGATACTACGGCAGACATAGTGCTCCCCACGGTGTCGCTCGACCGCTATGATGCACATCGAGAGCGCCATTCGCGCGTCTTGGATGCTGCTCATATTTCCATTGATAGCAAATCTTCGATGGTGACCGGGCTGTCCCAGTTGATTTTAGGCGGCCTAGTCGTTCAGACCTCTGGCGTGATGTATAGCCGTCCGCTGTTTGAGGCATGCCTTTTGTACGACAAGGCGTTTCGCACAGTTGGGTTTATGGCGTGCTCGCTCTCGCGGGCGCAGCGCGTCTCCGGATGCGGCGACGCTTGTTTCCACGCGGCGGCACCTAAGCTTACAGATGCCTTTGATCCCACCATGTATGCCAAGGTATCCGATGACACCCGGGCGCTCGACGAGCTTACGGACTCACTCTCGGAAGCAGATAGCGGTGGTCGGCTCAAGCTGGCAACCCAAAAGTTCTACTTTGCCGGACTGGTCGCCTGCATCGAGAATTTGTGTCTGAGCCCGCATGGGGTGTCGTCAATCGAGCGTTCCGCCCGTATGCGTGATATGCTCGAGGCGCCTCGAACCCGTCAGATGGTCGCCGCGCTCAAGGATAACCATCGGGGGCTCGGTCTGTTGTTTGGGCCGATCGCCAGCGCCAAGCCCGCGCGCTGCGTGATGTGTACGCATCTGGCGGCTTTTCTTAACCGGACGGGCGCAAAAACCGCCTAAACGGCTCATTTCGAAACAAATTTGCATAGAATTGTTTCGAAATGCGTTCTTATACACAAAAGCCTTCAAATAGCGTTAAACTATTCAATCACTGATTGATTGTCTCCGCCATCTTTTGGAGAGAGGGTTTGTATGGCTAAAAAACGCAATGGGCGCCAGGATGCCATTAGAGATATTGTGCGCAATAAGGACGTCCGCACGCAGCGCGTGCTGGTCGATGAGCTCCGCGCTATGGGCTTTGATTGCACGCAGGCGACTGTCTCTCGCGATATTGCCGATATGGGGCTGCGTAAGCTCCCTGAGGGCATCTATGTTCTGGCAGAGGACCTGCACCTGCAGCGTATGGTTTCCGAGCTCGTAACGGGCGTTCTGCGCACCGATAATCTGGTTATGATCAAGGCTCAGCCTGGCACGGCTTCCGGCATCGCCGCCGCCGTTGATGCGGCAGAGCTGCCCGATGTGCTTGGCTCGCTTGCCGGCAACGATACGATTTTGGTTATTGCCCAGACGGCCGAGGACGGCGAGCGTCTTGAGGCGCTGATCAATAAGCTGAGCAATTCTCGCAAGTAGGCGTGCGGGTCGTGCGCTCGGCACTGTGTGCGTGACATAGTGGCTTGTAAGGGGTATCGACGTTGGTCGGTACCCCCTTTTTTGTTTGCCGGTATAAAGACCGCCCACCAGGTCGCTTTAAACTAAAAGGCCCCCGAGCAGTTTAATAATGAACTGCCTCCCATTTCTTGGACACAAGAAATGGGAGGCTTTTTTATGGC
>NZ_QRTA01000006.1:0-15792 GCF_003457875.1 Collinsella sp. AF28-5AC
ATGTGCGGCGTAGGCCGCTTATTAGCCCGTCCAAGAATTGGGGCGCAGTTCACGTAGTGCGCAGCGGGGGTTCTTTCATGTCCGAGGGCGTCCGCGAAGGTCAGCCCTCAGATCCTGCGGTGGGAGACCTAGGCCTCGTTGTACACCGTCTTGAGCTTCAGCAGGTGAGCGTAGCGGTCCATAGCGGCCTGCTCGTTCTCCTTGAAGAGCTCCTCGGCGCGCTCGGGGAAGGAACGCGTCAGCGAAGCGTAACGGGCCTCGTTCATCAGGAACTCCTGATAGCCGCCCGCGGGCTCCTTGGAATCGAGCGAGAACTTCTTACCGGCAGCAGCCTCGGGGTTGAAGCGGAAGAGGTTCCAGTAACCGCACTCGACAGCCTTCTTCATCTCGGCCTGGCAGTTCTGCATGCCGCCCTTCTTGATGGAGTGCATCTCGCAGGGGCTGTAGCCGATGATGAGGGACGGGCCGTCGTAGGCCTCGGCCTCATGGATGGCCTTGAGGGTCTGAGCCGGGTTGGCGCCCATGGCGACCTGCGCCACGTAGACGTAGCCATAGCTCATAGCGATCTCGGCCAGGGACTTCTTCTTGGTCACCTTACCGGCAGCGGCGAACTGAGCGACCTGGCCCAGGTTCGAGGCCTTGGAGGCCTGACCGCCGGTGTTGGAGTAGACCTCAGTGTCGAAGACGAAGACGTTGACGTTGTGGCCGGAAGCCAGGACGTGGTCCAGGCCACCGAAGCCGATGTCGTAGGCCCAACCGTCGCCGCCGAAGATCCAGAAGGACTTCTTGGTGAGGTAAGCCTTGTCGGCGAGGATCGCCTTGGAGGCGTCGCAGCCGCACTTCTCGAGCTCGGCAACGTAGGCGGCGGCAGCGGTCTTAGAGGCCTCGGCGTCGTTGACGGAGTCGATCCAAGCCTGACCGGCGGCCTTGAGCTCGTCGGACGGACCGTCAGCGGCGATGATCTCCTGCGTAGCAGCGATCAGCTTCTTCTGAACGGCCTCGTAGCCAACGGCCATGCCCAGACCGTGCTCGGCATTGTCCTCGAACAGGGAGTTGTTCCACGCCGGGCCGTGACCGTCCTTGTCCTTGCAGTAAGGAGCGGTGGCAGCGGGGTTGCCCCAAATGGAGGAGCAGCCGGTGGCGTTGGAAATGAACATGCGGTCGCCGGCGACCTGGGTCACCAGACGTGCATAGGCGGTCTCGGCGCAGCCGGCGCAGGAGCCGGAGAACTCCAGGTAGGGCTGCTTAAACTGGCTGCCCTTGACGTTGGCCGCGATGAGCTCCTTCTTCTCGGAGACGTTCTCGACCATGTAGTCCCAAACGGGCTGCTGGTCCATCTCCTGCTCGGTGGGAACCATCTCGAGGGCGCCCTTGGGGCAAACCTTGACGCAGTTGGTGCAGCCCATGCAGTCGAGCGGGGACACGGCCATGGTGAACTTCATGCCCTTGGCCTTGGGGCCCATGGCGTCAAGCGTGCGGGTAGCCTCGGGCGCGGCGGCAGCCTCGTCCTCGGTCATCGCGAACGGACGGATGGTGGCATGCGGACACACATAGGCGCACTGGTTGCACTGGATGCACTTGGTCTCGTCCCAGTGGGGAACGACCACGGCGACGCCGCGCTTCTCGTATGCGGAGGCGCCCAGCTCAAACTGGCCGTCGGCGCAATCGACGAAGGCGGAAACAGGCAGGCTGTCGCCGTCCATGCGATCGATGGGCTCGAGCAGGTTCTTGACCTGCTGGGCGATAGCGGACTTGGTCTCCTCGGAGAGCTCGACGGGAGCGGCATCCTCGGCAGTTGCCCAGTCGGCCGGAACCTCGAACTTACGGAAGGCGGTAGCGCCGGCATCGATGGCCTTGTGGTTGGCGTCGACGATAGCCTGGCCCTTCTTCATGTAGGACTTGGTAGCCGCGTCCTTCATGTACTGCAGGGCGTCCTCGGCGGGCAGGACCTTGGCCAGCGCGAAGAAGGCGGACTGGAGCACCGTGTTGGTGCGCTTGCCCATGCCGACCTTAGCGGCCAGGTCGATAGCGTCGATCAGGTAGACGTTGACGTTGTTGTTCGCGATGTAGCGCTTGGCCACGGCGGGCATGTGCTCGGCGAACTCCTCGTCGCTCCACTGGCAGTTGACCAGGAAGGTGCCGCCCGGCTTGACGTCGCGGACCATCTTGAAGCCCTTAACGATGTAGCTGGGGTTATGGCAGGCGACAAAGTCGGCCTTGGTCACGTAGTACGGCGAACGGATCGGGGAATCACCAAAGCGCAGGTGCGAGACGGTGACGCCGCCGGTCTTCTTGGAGTCGTACTGGAAGTAGGCCTGGACGTACTTGTCGGTGTGGTCGCCGATGATCTTGATCGAGTTCTTGTTGGCGCCGACGGTACCGTCGCCACCCAGACCCCAGAACTTGCACTCGATGGTGCCGGGGGCTGCGGTGTTGGGCGCATCCTCGGCCTCGGGCAGGCTCAGGTTGGTCACGTCATCGACAATGCCGATGGTGAACTCGCGCTTGGGCTCGTCCTTCTTGAGCTCCTCGAAGACAGCGAACGCGGACGCGGGAGGCGTGTCCTTGCTGCCCAGGCCATAACGGCCGCCGACGACCTTGATGCCCGTCTTGCCGGCCTCGTAGAGAGCGGAGACGACGTCCTGGTAGAGCGGCTCGCCGATGGAACCCGGCTCCTTGGTACGGTCCATAACGGCGATCTTCTGGACGGTCTCGGGGAGAACGTCGACGAAGTGCTTGATGGAGAACGGACGGAACAGACGGACCTTGACCAGGCCGACCTTCTCGCCGTGGGCGTTGAGGTAGTCGATGACTTCCTCGAGCACGTCGCAGAAGGAGCCCATGCACACGACGACGCGGTCGGCATCGGGAGCGCCGTAGTAGTTGAACAGGCCGTAATCGGTGCCGAGCTTCTCGTTGATCTTCTTCATGTAGCCCTCGACGACGGCGGGAAGCTCGTCGTAGACCTTGTTGCAGGCCTCACGGTTCTGGAAGAAGATATCGCCGTTCTCGTGGCTGCCGCGGGTGTGCGGGTGCTCAGGGTTGAGCGCGTGGTCGCGGAAAGCCTGGACGGCGTCCATGTCGCACATCTCGGCCAGATCCTTGTAGTCCCACATGGCGACCTTCTGGATCTCGTGGCTGGTGCGGAAGCCGTCGAAGAAGTTAAGGAACGGGGTCTTACCCTCGATGGCGGCAAGGTGAGCCACCGGCGAGAGGTCCATGACCTCCTGGACGTTGCCCTCGGCGAGCATGGCGAAACCGGTCTGGCGGCAGGCCATGACGTCGGAGTGATCGCCAAAGATGTTCAGGGCGTGGGAAGCGACGCAACGCGCGGAGACGTGGAAGACGCCCGGGAGCTGCTCGCCCGCGATCTTGTACATGTTCGGGATCATCAGGAGCAGACCCTGAGAAGCCGTGTAGGTGGTGGTCAGAGCACCGGCGCCCAGCGAACCGTGAACGGTACCGGCTGCACCTGCCTCGGACTCCATCTCGACGACCTTGACCGGGGTGCCGAAGATATTCTTGCGACCCTGGGCCGCCCACTGGTCGACATGGTCGGCCATCGGGCTGGACGGCGTAATGGGATAGATTCCCGCTACCTCGGTGTACGCATACGAAACATATGCGGCCGCCTCGTTGCCGTCCATAGACTTAAACTTACGCGCCATATACCCCTCTCCTCTCATATAGGTATACAGGCCCCGGCGATCGCCGGGATGTTGGCGTGATGGGATTTTCGCTGTTGCTTCCAATCATCTGGCAGGCAGGCTCAGCAGCAGGTACATGGCGTGGAGAGAAGGCATGCCGAGGCGAGGAGGGCTGCACGCGCTCCACAAGCCCAGCTACCCGTCTTGCACATGACCGAGCGCCGCAAAGGCCGCATGCCGGATGCTCCCGGGCACGCCCCGGCGATGGGAAGCGCCCGCAACGGAAATCCGCATGCGGGTTTATTGTACCCCGCCGTCAAGTGTAATTTCGGCAAATATAGGCGGGCGGTAAAGGTTTACCTTGGGTGACTGCCAAGGGCCAAAATGGCCCCTCCATCCCTGGGCGACCGGGCTGGCGCGCCAAGGAGTGTCCCCAAGTGCCGGCAGAAAAGGAACGTCCCTATCTGCCGGCTAGAGGGCACCGAAGAGAATGGCGTAGGTAGTGGATTCGCCGAGCTTGAGCTCGTCGCCGGGATTGAGTTGGGCGGAACGGCCGGGTTCGACCTGAATGCAGACGCGCGTGGCCCCGTTTACCACCACGGTTCCGTTGGTGGACGACAAGTCCTCGACGTGCCAGATATTTTGAGCATCGCACCAGATATGGGCATGGCGGGCCGAGACATCGTCGCCGACGTCGGTAATATCGCCCTCGCCAGTGGCCAGCGCGCCAATCTCAACACCCTGCTCACTCGGCTGAATCCAGCGCGGGGCGCTCACGACAAAACTGTTTTGTACGCGCAGCAAGCCCAAGGGGTGCGCCGGGGCGGGTTCGCGTTCGCCCGCGGTCATCGACATGCCAAGCGAACGCGGCGTGGATGTGCCTCCGCCACAGGTCGCGTGCGCGTAGTCGATGGCATAGTTCACCGAGGACCGCACATCCGCCGAACAGCCGACGGCGACAAACAGCACCAGCACGGCCTCGGCGCGCTCGGCGGGCATGAGTTCCGCCGCCTGGGACAGGCGATCGAGCGCGTTGCGATAGAGATTCGTGTCCTGGTGGCACTCTTCGAGCGCGCGTACCATCGGTTCACCTGCAGGACCGCACACCATATTGATCACAGCCGTGGAGTCCATGGGATTGCGCTGGCGCAGGGCCAGTTGCGACATAATACGCGCAGCCGAGGTACCGTATTCGGCAAAGTAGCGATGCTGAAGCGTGCCGACCGGCGCGCGAACGATAAAGCGGGAAACCCAAGAGCGATCGGCGGCTCGGCTCTGTGGGCTGCGGCTGTCGGCGAGCGGACGGGACGAAAGCACCAAGCCGCACAGCTCGATATGGCTCAGATGCGCCGCGCGCTTAAAGATGTCAAACATGGCCCCGCATGGGGTGAGCTCAACTTGAGATGTCATGACCTAGGCCTCCTTAGTCGTAGAAATAGAATCGGACGATACTTCGACAGGTCCGCCAAAAGTACGGGCAGCTGCGGCTCCACCGGCAAGCGGAGTCGCCATCTGGGCTTTTGTGCGTCGTGGTGCCGAAACGGGAAGTTCAAAGGCAAAGCCCATCGCAAGCAAAAACCACGTAAGCGTATAGGTTGCAACCAGAGCGGCAACAAGGCCGCCCATCACGGCGCGTTGGGAAAATACGCTACATGCAGCCACAACCAGCACCGGAACCTCGCAGGCAGAAAGCGCAAGCACACCCTGCAGGAAGCCCGAGCGCCGATCGCGCGCAAGCGCCCCCGCGGCAACGCCGGCTATGCCTGGCAGCGCCAACGCCAGTGCGGCAATAATACCCGGTAGCGACCCAGACCACACGAGCGATCCCAAAGTCGCCGTCACGCGAGCGCCCGACGCCAGCAGCGCGGCCGAAACCACGATCACAGCCCAAACCACGCCACAGACGACCGTCGCGCCGACCATCAGCGCGCGACGAACCGCGCGGCCAGACGCATCCATGGGGCACGGCGTGAGCGGCTCGCCGCGGAGCGAACGGCCGACATTTTGCGCATAGTGGTCACAAAACGCTGAGAGCGCCGCCTCGACCGCCGCCGGCTCGGGACGATCTTTTTGATGGCTGGACAGACAGGCCATCACCACGTCGAACAGCTGGGCATCGACAAACGCCAGCGCATCGCGTAGCTCTTCGGAATCCGGCTCAAGCCCTAGCTGCTGGGCCTGCTCGGCCGCGGCGAGCGCCACATCGGGCTCACGACGAAGCAGCTGAGTCAAATCACAACCGGGCGCATGGGCACCAATGGGATAGTCGGGCCGCGTGTCCATCTTGAGACGGTAGGGGCTCGCGATGTCGCGCGTCTTTTTGCGCGAACCCGAGGTGCCCGAAGTGCTCGGCGCGGCTTCGTATGGCGCGACGCCGGCAATGAGCTCGTAAACCGTGCTTGCCGCGGCATAGACGTCGATCGCCGGCGACATACGCAAAGCGCGCAGATCGGGAATATCGTCGGTGAGCATCTCGGGCGGGGCATAGGCAACCGTCGCGCGACGCAGCGTGGCATAGCGCTCGGTAAAGGATGCCTTGCCGCCGGTACCGGCCACGGCCGACGCAGGCTCAAGCGCCAGCGACGAGCCAAAGTCGATCAGGCACAGGTCAAAGGTGCCCTCGGCAAGCTGCCGGTCAAGCGGTAGACGCGCCGTGCGCACCATAATATTAGCGGGCGAGATATCGCGATGGACAAAGCCCTCACCCACCAGGCTCATACGGCAGAGCAGATCGAACAGGTCGCGACCCAGACGCGCCGCCACAAGCGGCGACAGGCGTCCGGCATCGTCCACGGCGAGTCGCGAACGCAAGCGGGCGAGCGTCTCGCCCTCGACCCATTCCATGACAATTGCAGGCACACCATCAACCTCGCCCCAGCCATAGAGGCGGGGAAAGCCCTTAAGGCCCGCAAGGGCGCGATGGCATTCATATTCCTCGCGAAATGCCGCTTTGAACTTGGCGACCAGCGACTCATGGGCGGCATCGTCGTCAAACTCATCGCGCGTCGGCAAGATGAGCTGTTTGAGTGCTACGTCCTCGCCTTGGGCGTTGACAGCACGCGTCACGCGGCCGATACCGCCACGGCGCATGGTGGCATCGTCGGCAAACAGTATCGTAAAACGACGCAGATAGGCAGGCAGTTCGTCCTGACCGAGCGCAATGGCCGGCTCAAACCCGTCGACACGCGCCAGGCGCAGGCCGACCATGGGATCGCGACCGAGCGATTGTGGTGTGGTGGATGCAAGATCGGTCATCATAGGGCAAGCGCCGCCACGTTATTGTTGAAGTTACCGAGCGCGACGTCATCATCGCCGTAATGGCCGACCCATTGACATAGGTTGGTGTAACAGCCCCACAGATTGGCATACTGCTGATACCACCTTGACCGGGGCGAGAATGTCTGACGACCGAACTCGGCTCGAATGACAAACATCTCCCCGACCAGGCTGTCGCACGGCCTGGGATCTCCCGTAGAGTTATAGGTCGAGACCACGTCATTGGCACGAGAAACATAGCCGTCGAGCATGTTGTACTTGGCCACAAGCCAACTGTGAATGCTCTCTTCCTCAGCAGCGGAAAGGCCGCCGGAGTTTGCATCGTTGTCAGTGTTGCCGCCCGTCGAGCCGCCGTTTCCAGGCCCTCCGGTAGAGGAACCCGACCCAGAGCCGCCGCCCGAACTCGATGAATCCGAGCCGGAGCCAGAAGTATCCGAGCTACCGGGCTTTCCGGACTGCTGGGCGTCCTGCTCCTTTTGCTGCTCGACCTTATTCACCGTTGCCGCCACGCTATTGTTGGACAATCGATCGATGATCTTGGTGTTGGTGAGCACGATGGTTTTGCCATTGGCAAGCGTGACTTCGTTGTCCGGGGCCTCGGCGCCGTCCGCATCGTCGGTGCCAAACACAATATGCCCGACCACACTTGCCCAAGCATATCCAGTCGTGGTGCCCAGATCGCTTTTGGCCTCATGCCCCACGCGCGGTTCGCGTGCGGCATGCGCCTGCATCATGGACGGCACGGTCATGCCATAGGCAGAAACGCCAGCTATGACCAGCACCAGCGAGCACGATAGCAGTGCGTACGCCCGCGGCGCCAAGCCCAGTCGGCGTCGTATGCGCACCGCGGCGCCGCGCTTTGTCTGAGTGCCACCGGGCCGCATGCGTTCTCCTCCAACAAAAACACGCCGCTCGGGAGCGGCGCATTCATTCGAATCCATATTTGAGTGTATCAGCGAACCCAAAAGGTTGCGCAACGAATGAGCAAATTAAGGATGCGAGTGGAAGCATCCATGCGATAAGCGGATACAAAGCATCTTTGTTGCACAACAAACTTACAGTCGCACAGGGAAATTATGACTACCCCGTGCGTCGCGAGGAAAACATACGGCAGGAGCAGGCTCGCCACCTAAATCGCGCGACGGGCCTCGATGGCGCGGCCAAGCGTAAGCTCGTCGGCATACTCCAGGTCGCCGCCCACGGGAAGGCCGCTTGCCAGACGCGACACCTCGACGCCCAACGGCTTGATAGTGCGGGCCAGGTAGCTCGCCGTGGTCTCGCCCTCGATGTTGGGGTTGGTGGCGATGATGACCTCATGGATATCCTCGTGGCCCAGACGCGCCAGCAGCTCGCGGATGTGCAACTGCTCGGGACCAATCTTGTCCATGGGACTGATCACGCCGCCCAGCACATGGTACAGGCCATGGTAGCTGCCCGTGCGCTCGATTGCCTGGACGTCGCGCGGCTCGCCCACCACACAAATGCGAGTGGTATCGCGCATCGGGTCCTGGCAGATGGAGCACTCGTCGGCCGTGGCGTAGTTAAAGCAACGGCTGCAAAAGTGGACCTCCTGCTTGACCTCCAGGATGGCCTCGGCCAGGCGGCGCGCCTCCTCGGCGTCGGCCTCCAACAGGTAATAGGCGATGCGCTGGGCCGACTTGGGACCAATGCCCGGCAGGCGGCCCAGCTCATCGAGCAGTTTTTGCAGACTGTGATTCGCACTCATATATATATGCGTGTCTTAGAACGGCATGCCCGGGATGTTGAGGCCGCCGGTGATGGCGCCCATCTGCTTGTTGGCGAGCTCGTTGACGCCGCGGACGGCCTCGTTGACGGCAGCCATAATCATGTCCTGCAGCATATCGACGTCCTCGGGATCGAGGGCATCGGGATCGATGGTGAGGTTGACGAGCTCCATCTCGCCGTTAACGGTCACCTTGGCCATGCCGCCGCCGGCAGAGGCGTCGACGGTCTGGGACTTGAGGTTCTCCTGCGCGGCGGCAAGCTGCTCCTGCATCTTGCGGGCCTGCTTCATCATCTGCTGCATGTTCATACCGGCCATGATGGCTCCTTTACGTGCGGCCGCACGCCGAGCTGCAAGGGCAGCCGGGACGCGGCGGGACTTTCAAACTCAAAAATCGTACCACGGCGCGCGGCCAGCAAGCGGGGCAGTCACGCTACCTCAGTCGATATACATGTCCTGGAGTGCAAGCCGCACCCGAAGATTATGCAAAGTTGAATAATTCGCATCTGCATAATATTGAAAGCTAAATCTTGTAGAGCCGGAATCCGACATTTCATTTGCACCGCTAAAGACCTGCATGCCGATCCGTTGCTCACGGTGACGCGCATGGCAGCGGGGTATAATTTGATTGCCATAGATAGTAATTTGGAGGTGCCCCATGAATGCCCCCAACGCGCTCCAAAACATCCGCTCAAAACACCCCGTTGCATATGTGGTTCTCTATCTCTTTGTCGGCTGGGCATTGTTGGTTGTCATCACCCATGCCATAGCTTTTGGAGCAGAACTGCTGATAGCCAGCTCGGACCAGCCCGTCGTCAAATGGGAGACGACCGATGAGTGCACCGACGGAACCCGAACCGTCTACTACAACAGCCCGTCCCTCTATCAAGAGTTCAAGGTCAAGATAAAGGACTTCAAGATTGTCGATGCCGAGCTAGGCGTTTATTTGGCAATCGGAGCAACCATTAACGCCGAGCAAGTCGAGTACACGGACAGCCATGCGACGTATCGTATCGACCTCAGCATCCTAGGCCGACCGTCACGCACCTGTCTGCTCAAATGCGACATACGCGGCACCACACTACACATGTCCGAAATACAAATGCGCCCGGGCAAGGGGTTCTCTTCTTGAGCAGTATACCCGCCCGTACGGCTACTCCACCGGTTTGAAGATGGTGGCCTGACCGAAGACGCTGCGGATGAGGTCTTTGGCCTCGTCCTCGGTCTGCGGGATGCTCGGGGCTGCGCCCTGGTGGCCGAAGGGGCTGCCGGCGCCGGGGTTGGACTCCCAGGGAGCTGCAGGAGCGTCCTCCTCTTTGGGGGCAGCTACAGCGGACTTGGGCGCGGGCGTCGCACCCGGCACGTCGAACGGAGGCAGATCGTCCCCGCTCGCATCGCCAGCGAAGCCGCCGACCATAGCGTCGTCGTAGGGCACCTGCTCGGATTCCCACGGCGCGGACTGCGCGACAGGCTGAGCTTTGGGGGCAGCCGAGCGCTCGGGCGCACGGGGTGCGGGCTCGGTCGGGAGCTTACCCGTGGCAGGAGCACCGGCGGGGTTGTCGGAGCGTAGCCAGGGGGCTTTGCCCAGGTCAGACGACTTGGGCGCGGGCGAGACGGGCTTGGGCGCGGGTGTCGGAGCAGCCGGTTTGGGCGCCGCGGGCTTAGGCGCCGACGAGGTCGATGCCGTTACCGGTGCCGCTTGCTGCTGCGGCGCGCTGGCGCTCGAGGATACAGGGGCCGCCGAGGACACGGGTTGCGGGTCCGCAGATGCCGCAGCCCGTGCAGATGGAGAATGCTCCTCATGTTGAGGAGCCGGCGTGCCACCCCCATCCAGGACATAGTCGACGGTACGACGACCGAAGACCGCGCAGACCGTCGGTAGGACCACCGACTGCGTATCGGCGCGACCGAGCATCTTAATGGCAAAAGTCGAACCCGCGGGGAACGAGACCGTGAGCTTGGAGCCGTCGTCGGCCGTGGCGCGGGCGTTGAGCAAAAGCCCTGCGTAGGAAGCCTGACGCGCCTTGACGCGCTCGACGACCTCGGCCCATTTGCGCTGCAGCTCGCCGGCGTCCTCGACCGCGGGGGTCTCGGCGGCGCCGGCGGCAGCAACCTGGGCGGCATTGTTGGACTGGGGCTGAGGCGTCGGAGCCGGCGCAGGCTGAGGTGCAGGCGCTGCAGGCTTGGAAGCTGACACGGGTGCAGGCTGAGCCGCCGGAGCGGCAGCACCACGGTCCCAAGGCATGCCACCCTGGCGCGCGGACGTAGCAGCAGGGGCAGCGGATGCCGCCGGAGCGGCAGCACGAGCGCCCGAAATGAGCGTCGGCTGTTGGGCAGCAGCGGGTACGGATGCTGCAGGCGCGGCGGCCTGAGCAGCAGCCACGCTCGCCGGCACGGCGCCGTTGGCAACCATGGCCTCCAGGCGTGCCACGCGCTCGGCCAATGCCTCAATCGTTAAATCGGCCTCGGGACGCGCCAGACGCGTGCAGGCAATCTCGAGCACCAGGCGCACGTCGCTCGCGCCCCTCATCTCCAGTGCGGCATCGTCGAGCACCGTCAGCACACGGGCCAGGCGGTCGGCAGGATGCTCGCCAAAGGCAGCGGCCTCGGCAGCAAGCGCCTCGGCCTGCTCGGAGCCGCCCTCAAACAGCTCGGCACGAGCACCGGCAACGCAGGCAACGTACACGTCACGCACGTGCGCCACCAGGTCGCGCGTCAGCTCCAGCAGGTCGTTTCCTTCCTCGACCTGCGTACGGATCAGTCCATAGAGCTCGGCAACATCGCGATCGGCAATGGCGCGGGAAAACTCGCCCAGAATCTGGTCCGAAACCTCGCCTAAAAGAGAGCGGGCGTCGTCCGCATGCACAGAACCGTTGCCAAAGACGCTCAGCTGCTCCAGCGTGGACAACGCGTCGCGCATGCCGCCCTTGGCATGGCGCGCCACGATAGCCAGCGCCTCATCGTCGTAATCGAAGCCCTCCTGCTCGCACACGTATGCCAGGCGGTGCTCGATATCCTCGTTGCCGATGCGATGGAAATCGAAACGCTGGCAGCGCGAGAGGATGGTCTCCAGAATCTTTTGCGGGTCGGTGGTGCACAGCACAAAGATCACGTGCGCCGGCGGCTCCTCAAGCGTCTTGAGCAGCGCGTTGAACGCCGCCGTCGTGAGCATGTGGACCTCGTCGATGATATAGATCTTGTACTTGCCGCGCACCGGGGCAAAGTTGACGGAGTTGATGATCTCCTCGCGCACATTGTCCACGCCCGTGCGGCTTGCGGCATCGAGCTCGTAGACATCCGGGTGGTTGCCCTCGGCAATGAGCTCGCACTCCTCGCAAGTACCGTCGGGCATGCAGCCGCTTGCACCCTCGGCGCGCGCCGCCTCGGCATTGCGGCACAGCAGTGCCTTGGCCAGAATGCGCGCCATGGTGGTCTTGCCCGTGCCGCGCGGTCCGCAGAACAGGTAGGCGTGGGACAGGCGCCCCTCGGTGATGGCGTGCTCGAGCGTCGAGACGATATGCTGCTGGCCCACCACGGAGTCGAAGGTGAGCGGGCGATACTTTCGGTACAACGATTCCATGGGTGCTCCCCCGGGTATACTGAGTCTTGTTGCCGCGACGGCCATGCGGTCGCACGGCATACTGCATTCATAATAACCCGTACGGCGAGCCCGCCGCGATAGGAGTCCAAAGAGCATGGCAGACGCAGAGAGCAACCTCGTTCCCTCCGAAGCAGCCGACCAGGTCGAGGTCGCGCTCGAGGAGCAGGCCGCAGCCGACGACGGCATCCTGTACCTCAACGAGTACCAGTACGAAAACGACCTCGTCACCGACTTCGCCCGCCTGGTCGCCTCGCCCAGGCGCCGTGGCTCGCTGTATGTCGCCGCCGCGATTGCCGCGCTCATCGGCATCGGCATGTTGGTGGCCGGCGGCAACTGGATCAAGTTTGGCGTCGTCCTGATCGTATTCGGCGCCTTTTTGGCCTGGTGGAGCAAAAACCTGCACCACACCCTCGCCCGCGACTTTATCGACGCCGTCGAGGCCGACGAGTCCATGGGTGGCCGCTATCGCCGCGTCGCCGCCAACGAGGACGGCCTGATGGTTTGGGGCAAGAGCGGCAAGTCGCAGTTCTTCCCGTTTGAAAAGCTCGACCACGTGCTCGACGGCGAGCGCATCTTTGTGGCCATGTTCGCCGACCAGGGCGTGACGATCCCTAAGGACACCTTTGTTCGCGGCGATGCCGAGCAGTTTGGCACCTTCCTTAAGGCACGCATCAACAAAAAACTCCGCATCGAGACCAAACGCAAGAAGATGAAGGCAGAAAAGGCCGCCGCCGAAGCCAAACAGGGCGACAAGCCCCAGGAGACCAAGGGCAAGCAGCGCAAGCAGAAGAAGAACAAGAAGAAGCGCTAACCCGAGCCGGGGTCCAAACTCCGGCCGCCTGCTTAGGCGTAACTTAGATTGACAGCGGAAACCGCATCCCGTTTTGGCGCTCCAAAGTGGGATGCGGTTTCCTTTTGAGCGCCCATCCGGAAAGCGCATCCCGCTCTACGCCAATATTCTGGGACGCAGTTTCCGCAGACCACCCCATTCGGAAAGTGCATCCCTTAATTTGGTCGCAAAGTGGGGTGCGCTTTCCGAGCGAGCCAAAACAGAGCCAAGCCAGACAGGCAACCTCGCATCCCGCTATCCTCCCCATGCACCCGAGCGTGCTACACTAGCAGCATCTATGCCACCGCGAACGGCTCGGCTCGGCGCCCGCCGCTCGCAAACGAACTTTAAACGCACGAGGGTTGGCCATGCCGCTTTTCTCGCAACATACCGCCCGGTTCTCGCCGGACGTTCCTTTGGAGGGCACCAGCTCTCGCGAGCTGCTCAAGCGGTACCAGCCGCTCGAGACACTTGCGACCGGCGGTTTTGGCTCCATCGAGATCTGCCGCGACACGCACCTGCGCCGCCGCGTCGCCATTAAGCGTATCCCCCTTATCAACGGTGCCGGCATGCCCGCCAGCGACATCATGGATGTCCTGCGCGAGGCGCACACCGCCGCCATGCTTCAACATCCCAATATCGTGCAGGTCATCGACTTTACGCACGACACAGCCTATGCCTACCTAGTCATGGAGTATGTCGATGGCATGTCGCTGGCCGAGTTTTTGCACCGCGTGGACGGCCACTCACTTACCTTTGACGAGGCCGCAGCTATTGCCGATGCCCTGGGCCAGGCGCTCACCTTCGCCCATAGTAATGGCGTACTCCACCTGGACATTAAGCCCGCCAACGTGCTCATCGACCACTCGGGCAATGTAAAGCTCACCGACTTTGGCATGGCGCGACTGTCGTCCGCCGGTGGCTTTGGCGGTTCGCGCGGCGGCACCATCGGCTACATGCCGCCCGAGCAGCTCGATATCGAGACCGGCACGGTCGACGAACGCGCTGATGTCTTTGCCCTTGCCTGTGTGATCTACGAGGGCCTGTGTGGCAGCGCCCCCTTTATGGCGGCCACGCCCGCCGACTCGCTCGGCCACATCATCGGCGGCGCCACCTATCCCAGCGAGCTGATACCACACTTTCCCCCGGGAGCCGAGAGCGCGCTCATGAGCGCGCTCTCCCCCATGCCGCAGGACCGCCCCAACAGCATCGAGGCATTTTGCGACCAGCTCCTTGCCGGTCTGGGCAGCGTGCGCGAAGGCCGTCGCAGCCTGGAGCAAATGGTTGGCGAGCTTTCGGATGACGAGCAGGAGCTCGACGATATCGAGCCGTCGCACTACGAGGACGACGCCATCGAGGTCGACCCCGCACTCGGCTGGGCGGGCACGCGCTGGAGCCATGCGCGCGACTACACCATGCGCACTATCTCGGCGCTAACGTGCGGCACCTTTAGCTTTTTGCTGATGCAAACGGCCGGGGTCGCGGCGCTTCCCGGCCTGGTCATTGCGGCTATCGCGATCGGAGCGGCGGCTGGCCTGGCCCCCCAGATTGGCTCGGCCATCTCGGCTGTGGGCTTTTTGGTGCTCATGGCCAACGCCACCATGCAGGCACAGGGCATCCTGTCGATGCTGCCCGTCGCGGTGATCTTTGCCGCCGCCATGTCCGGTTGGTGGATCGCCTGGGGTCGCACCGAGACTGCCGCGAGCGCCACGCTCACCTGTGCACTCGCGCTTGGCTGTCTGACCGGCAATACCTTCCTGGCAGCTGGGGTCGCCGCCGGCGTCGCGTCATTTTGGCTCGGCCCGGCAAGCGCCGCCGCGGCAACGGGCATGGGCGCGCTTTTTGCCCGTCTGGCCACGGTCGCGCTTTCAGCCGGAGGCGTGCTGGGGCTCGGTAACGTTGCTGCAGCGCTGGGAGACCCGCTCCTTTGGGCTGCCTTTGTGCTGGTCGCGGCAACTGCCGCGGCGTCATCTGCGCTGCTCAATGTCCATGCCAAGCGTGCCAATCAGGGCTCAAACCTTGCCGCAATCGCCGCCATCGCTGTCACCGGCATCGGCTGCGCAGCGGCGTCCTGTCTTGCACACCATATGGAAATTGCCAGCCTTGCAGCCGCGGTCATCGCCAAGGCGGCGGTTGCGGGAATCCTATCCTCTATAATCGTTGGGATATGCCTATATTTGCTCGGATACCAAAGAACCTATACGGAGAGTGATCTTTCGTGAACTTCCTGAACATCTTCGAGGACCACGTGGCCGGCATCTTCGGTGCCACCCGTGCCCCGTTCTCCTTTAAGAAGCTTGCCAAGCAGGCCGCTCGCGACATGGAGGATCAGACTCTGGTGATTAACGGCGTCAACACGGCGCCGGCACTCTATACCATCCTTATCGCCGCCGACGACGATCCCATGCTCGCCCCGTTCTACCCCGAGCTTTCGCGCGAGGTCCGCGAGTTCGTGAAGGCGCAGGCCGAAAAGCGCCGCTATGTCTTTGTCGGCGAGCCCCTCGTGCGCTTTATGATCGATCCACAGCTGCGCGCCGGCAAGTTCTCGGTCTTTGCCGAGAACGTCGATGCCCCCACGCTCGGCCGCCTGTACGAAGAAGAGCGCGCCTATCAGAACGGCCTGGGCCAGAACAACTCCGCGGCAAGCCGTGCCGCCAGCGCCCCGCGCGCCGGCCAGCAGCAGTTTGCCGCCCCG
>NZ_QRTA01000006.1:15802-126656 GCF_003457875.1 Collinsella sp. AF28-5AC
GCAGTTTGCCGCCCCGCAGCAGCAGCGCCCCGCCGCCATGCCCCAGCAGCAGCCGACGCCTCGCGCCGCCGCTCCCGACCCGCTTGCCGTGGCAGACCCCTTCGCGCCTAGCGTCCCCGACCCCGCCGCCGCACCCATCCCAGTGCCGCAGACCGTCTCGCGCGACGCGCTTGCCGGCATGGGCGGAGCCGCCGCGACCGGTGCCGCCGTGGGCCTAGGCGCCGCAGCCGGCATCGCCTCCAACATGGCGAGCACTCGCGCCCCGCAGCGCCCGCTCGCCCAGCTCGTCGACGTCGTGAGCGGCGAGAGCCATAGCATCACCTCCGCACAGGTGACCATCGGTCGCGAGCGCTCAGTTTCCGACATTGCCCTGCGCGACCCCAACGTGTCGCGCCGCCACGCCCAGCTCACCTTTACGGGCTCGGATTGGTCGATCGAGGACCTCAATTCCACCAACGGCACGCTCGTCAACAACCGCCGCATTACGCGCTGCCCGCTGCGCAACGGCGATCTGCTGACGTTTGGCCTGAGTACCTTTGAATTTAGGGGATAGTCGCTTATGAACATCGATATCGTCCTTTTTGCAGGCCGCATCGTCCTGGTCGCCCTGCTCTATATCTTTCTGTTCGCCGTCATGAAGACCGGCGTGGGACTTGTGCGTGGACAGCGCCGCGACTCGGCTATCTGGACGATCGATGTGGACAAGGGTCCGCGCGGTATCCGCGGCATCCACGTAGACATGCTCGGCCCCGTCATCGTCGGTCGCTCGCCATCTTCGGACATCTGCATCAACGAACCGTTCGTTTCAGCCTCGCACGCGCGCTTTTCGCTGCAGGGCCCGGCGCTCATCATCGAGGACCTCAACTCACTTAACGGCACGCTCGTCAACGGCCGCCAACTCGTGGAGCCCGCGACGCTGCGTGAGGGCGACGAAGTCCAGATTGGCGACGTGGTCATGAAGGTGAACCGTCGATGATCGACGAGGAGAACAAGTCCGCAACTATGACCGAGGCACCGGCTGCCGCCGTAGCTGCACCGGCCCACGCCGCTCCGGCGGGCTCCGCACCCGTGGAGCCCGAGGACACCGTGTTCTCCCTGCCTCTTTCGCATGTAACGCATGATATTTCGGATCTCGCCGATAACGAGGACGAAGAGGATGCCGTAGCGGCGCCCATCGGCGCACATGCTGCGGAACAGCCCACAGCGCCCGAAGCAACCCCGGCGCCGGCTCACTTTGCAGAGCCCGTCGCCGCGGCAATCAACGAGAGCGCTGCGGTGTTTGCGGCACCCGAGCCCGCCGCGCCGGCGTTTCCCATAGCCCCGGCATCCGAGGTTGCGCCCGCGTCTACGCCGGCGCCCGAGCCTATAGACGTCAGCCCGCAAGACGACGAGTCGACCGCCCGCGTGTCCGAGGAGCCCGACTCCCCGGACACCGACAATTCCGAATCAAACGCCGAGACCGACACCGTCTCTCCCGGTGACACCGCCGAGATCGACGTTGCTGCCGTTGAGGCCAAGCTCAAAGACCCCGGCTCGACCATGAGCTTTGAGCCCCTGACCGAGGAGCGCATCGAGACCGACTCGACCTATGATGCCGGTACCACCACGCAACTCATGTGGGGCGCCCGCTCCGACGTTGGCTGTGTGCGCCCGCACAATGAGGATTCCTACCTGGTGCAGTCGCCGCTCTTTTGCGTATGCGACGGCATGGGTGGTCACGCCGCCGGCGAGGTAGCCTCTTCTATCGCTGTCGAGACTATAGCCAAGACGGCCCCACAGTCCGCCGACGCAGCACGCCTGGCCGCAGCCGTCGAGGCAGCCAACGCCGCCGTAATCGAGGCGGCCCTGAACGGCCTGGGCAAGCCCGGCATGGGCTGCACAGCCACCTGCGCCTATATCGAAAACGATACGCTCGCCATCGCCCACGTGGGCGACTCGCGCGCCTACCTGCTCCACGAGGGCACGCTCATCCGCGTGACCCGCGACCACTCCTACGTGGAGGAGCTCGTGGACGCCGGCGAGATCACGGCAGACGAGGCTCGCGTCCACCCCAACCGTTCGGTCATCACCCGCGCACTGGGCTCGGACCCCGCCATGTATGCCGACCACTTCACTCTGCATATCGAGGAAGGCGACCGCCTGATCCTGTGCTCCGACGGCCTTTCGAGCATGATTCCCGATAGCGATATCGAGAACATCGCCACGCAGTCCTCAACCGCGCAAATCTGCGTCGACAACCTAGTGGACGCGGCGCTTGCCGCCGGCGGCCACGACAACGTGACCGTAGTAGTCGTTGACCTGGTTGACGATGGCGTCATGCGCGAGGCGCAACGCGTGCGTCGCCGCAACGTTACTATCGCCGCCATCCTGGCCCTCGTCTTTGTGCTGGCAGCTGGCATCTGGGCCTACACGGGTGTCACCGGCTCGTACTACCTGGGTACCTACCAGGGCAATGTCGCCGTCTGGCGCGGCCTGCCCGGCAAGCCACTCGGACTCAAGCTCCACTGGCTCGAAAGCGAAACCAGCATCAAGCTGTCCGACCTGCCCGAAGACACGCAAAACCGCCTCAAGGCGGGCATTCCGCAAACAAGTGTCGACGATGCGCAGGACACGATATCCAAGTACCGCCACCAGATCGACGAGGAGCAGACCCGCCAGGTGATCGACGCGCAAACGATTCGCGACAACACCAATCAGGGATCGACCTCCGAATCAGATTCCGAGAAAACCGCCGAACAGTCCGCCGAGGCCGAAGCCTCCGATAAGAATTAGAAAGGGAGTGCCGCTTATGAGTCGCCGCAACACCGAGCTGCTCTTGCTCATCGCCTCGGCGTTCCCCGTCATCCTGCTGTATGCGATGTACGTCCTCACCGCGGGCGCTGCCATCTCCTTTGAGACGCTCGCCGTACCGATCGGCCTCTTTGCCGCCTTTGCCGCGGCCCACATTGCCGTGCGCATCTTGGCGCCCGGTGCCGACCCCGCCATCCTGCCCATCGTATTTATACTTTCGGGCATCGGCATCACGTTCGTGACGCGTCTCGCCCCCGCTCTCGCCATCTCACAGCTCATCATCCTGTTTGTCTCGGTGGCGCTCATGGTGGGAACGCTTGCACTAGTCAAAAACCTCGACGTGGTCATGCGCTACAAGTACACCTTTGGCATCATCGGCATCATTCTGCTGATGCTGCCTATCTTTATCGGCACCACGATCTCGGGCTCCAAGCTGTGGATTCGCATCGCGGGCTTTACCATCCAGCCTGGCGAGTTCGCCAAGGTCTTTATCGTGCTGTTCCTGGCCGGGTACCTGGCCGAGAACCGCGAGCTACTCTCCATCTCCAACCGCAAGATCCTGGGCTTTAAGATCCCTCGCCTGCGACTGCTGCTGCCGCTGTTTGCCGTGTGGGGTGTGTGCCTGCTCGTCGTCGTCTTCGAACGCGACCTGGGTTCGGCCGTGCTGTTCTACACCATCTTCTTGCTGATGCTCTACGTTGCCACGGGGCGCTTTTCGTATGTCGTTATCGGCCTTGCGCTCTTAGCCGTTGGAGCCGTGGGCGCCTACAAGTTCCTGTCGCACGTTCAGGTGCGTTTCCAGGTTTGGGTCGATCCGTTTAAGGACGCCCAGGGCCAGGGCTACCAGATCGTCCAGTCGCTCTTCTCGCTTGCCGACGGCGGTCTGGTCGGCGTTGGCATCGGCAACGGGATGGCCAACAACATCCCCGTCGTCGAGTCCGACTTTATCTTCTCGGCCATCGGCGAGGAGATGGGTCTTTTGGGCGGCGGCGCCGTGCTCATCCTGTTTATGCTCTTTGCCGTGCGTGGCCTCACCACGGCTGCCCGCGCTAAATCCGACCTCGCCGCCTTTAGCGCCACGGGCCTTACGGCCGCCATCAGCTTCCAGGCCTTCTTGATCGTTGGCGGCGTTACCCGCCTGATCCCGCTGACCGGCGTCACCTTGCCCTTTATGAGCCAGGGCGGCTCCTCGCTGCTGGCGAGCTTTATCATCGTCGCGCTCCTGCTGCGCGCCGGTGACGAGGCGACCGGACGCGAGGCCGAGCTTACCGGCACCGGCACCATGGCCGCCATCACCGATGATCAGGTCGCATCTGCCGCCGCCCCGACGGGCACGCGCTTTGCCACCTCGTCTTCCTACGGCAGCGGCAGCCATTCCGTCGGCTCGCGCATGCGCCGTCGCCTGCTCGACACACCTGAATCCGGTGTGCTCGGCCGCGTGGCGCTCGCCAACCGTCTAACCCGCGCGGTGCTCGCCTTTACGGCGCTGTTCGCCATCCTTATCGGCAACCTCACCTATGTCCAGGTCATCAAGGCCAAGGACTATCAGGACATGCCGACCAACAACCACACCATCGCCCGCTCCAAGTACATCCAGCGCGGTTCCATCATCACGTCCGACGGCGTGACGCTGGCCGAGTCGCTGCAACAGGAGGACGGCACCTACGTACGCTCCTACCCCAACGGTAACCTGGCAGCGCACGTGGTTGGCTACGTGAGCCAGCAGTATGGCACCACCGCCATCGAGAGCGTCATGAACGACACGCTCACCGGCTCTAAGGATTACTCCAGCTGGAACAACGCCATCGCGTCGCTCGCGGGCCAGACCCAGCCGGGCAACACCGCCAAGCTCACCATCGACTCGCGCATCCAGACGGCTGCCGAGCAGGCACTCAAGGGCTTTAAGGGCGCTGTAGTGGTCATCGACCCGCGTACCGGCGCGGTGCTCGCATGTGCCAGCTCGCCCACCTACGACAACACCAACATCGATGCCCTGCTGCAGACGGGCGGCGGCGAGGACGGCTCCATGTACAATCGCGCCATGGACGCGCTGTACACGCCGGGCTCAACGTTTAAGGTCGTTACGCTTTCCGCGGCACTCGAGACCGGTGCCGCCAGCCTTACCAGCACCTACCAGGCGCCCGGCTCCATGGACATCGGCAACGCACCGGTCACCAACTATGCCAACGAGAGCTACGGCACCATCAGCCTGCAGCAGGCCTTTGCCGTGTCCTCCAACGTCGTCTTTGGCCAGGTGGCAAACGAAGTTGGCGCAAACACGCTCGTACAGTTTGCCAACGCCTTTGGCTACGGCCAAAAGCTCGGCCAGGACCTGACCTCCGCGGCCTCCATCATGGCCGACCCGTCGCTCATGACCGAGTGGGAGACCGCCTGGGCCGGCGCCGGCCAGCCTGTCGGCATGGACCACACGCCCGGCCCGCAGACCACCGTCATGCAAAACGCCGTGATTGCCGCCGCCATCGCTAACAGCGGCGTGGTCATGGACCCGTACTTTGTAGCCCAGGTACTCGCCCCGGACGGAACCGTGGTCAAGACCACGCAGTCCCGCTCGCTGGGTCAGGCCGTCAGCTCCGCCACGGCCGACCAGGTCAAGCAGGCCATGCTTGCCGTCGTCCAGTCCGGCACCGGCACCGATGCCCAGATCCCCGGCGTCAAGGTCGCCGGCAAGACCGGCTCGGCCGAGACCGGCGGCACCAACGTCAACTCGATGTTCGTTGGCTTTGCACCTTACGATTCACCCACGGTCGCCATCTCGGTGGCCTTGGAGGATTACGACAAACACGACGTCAAGGCGGCCAAGATTGCCGGCATCGTCCTGACCGCAGCGCTCGCCGCACAGGGAGCGTGATGCCCATGATCGAATCGGTCACCCGAGGCGCGCCGCGGCCGAAGAGTTAACGGCAACGCGCCACACGGCCCCAGCGGCCACATCGTAGGTACTACACACATCGTTGAGCGAATAGTTATGTTAGGAGCAGGAATGGAACAGAGGGTCCTCGGGGGAAGATACCTCCTCAAGGATAAGGTGGGGACAGGCGGCATGGCGACCGTCTTCCGTGCGCAGGACCAGGTCCTCGACCGCACGGTAGCCGTCAAGATCATGCTGCCGCAGTATGCTGGCGACGCAACCTTCGCCGCACGCTTTAAGCAGGAGGCCCAGGCAGCAGCCGGTCTCTCCTCCCCCTATATCGTGGGCGTCTACGATTGGGGCAAGGACGGCGACACCTATTACATCGTCATGGAGTACCTGCGCGGCACCGACCTTAAGAGCGGCATCAAGAGCCACGGCGCCCTCGACCCCAAGAAGGTCGCCCAGATCGGCTCGCAGATCAGCTCCGCGCTTTCGGTCGCCCACAAGCACGAGATCATCCACCGCGACATCAAGCCGCAGAACATCATGGTGCTGCCCGACGGCAACATCAAGGTGATGGACTTTGGCATCGCGCGCGCCAAGAACAGCCACCTCACGCAAGACAACAACGTGCTGGGAACCGCCCACTACGTCAGCCCCGAGCAGACCCGTGGTCAGGACCTCGGCCCCACCTCGGATATCTACTCGCTGGGCGTCGTGATGTACGAGTGCGCCACCGGCCGCGTTCCCTTTGACGGTGACGACGCTATCTCGGTCGCACTCAAGCAGGTCAACGAGCTGCCTATTCCGCCGAGCCAGATCAACTCCGGTGTCGACGCCGACCTTGAGCGCATCATCCTCAAGTGCATGGAGAAGGACCCGGCAAACCGCTTCCAGACCGCCGACGAGCTGCGTCAGGTGCTCAACAGCTACCTGTCGGGCCGTGCCGTCAACATCTCGGAGCCCACGCGCATCATCGGTGCCCCCGGTGAGCTGGGCGCCACCAAGACTCGCGAGCTTTCCGATCAGACGCGCACCATGGTGCGTCCCGTCTCGGGCGTGAGCGGCCAGAATACCGCCCGTAGCTCGGTTTCGGGCTCCACCGGCTCCTACGAGGTCGAAAAGCCCAAATCCAACAAGAACAAGATCATCGCCGCCGTGGTGGCAGCCGTTGCCGTCATCGGCATCGTGGTGGCCTTTGCCACAGGACTCTTTGGCGGCGAGCAGGTCACCGTGCCCGATGTGCTGGGCAAGGACCAGCAGACTGCCGTCGAGCTGATCAAGGAAGCCGGCCTCGAGGTCGGCACCATCGACCAAAGCTACAACGACGATGTCGACGAGGGCAAGGTCGCCGAGCAGACGCCCAACGGCAACACCAAGAAGGCCAAGGGCACCAAGGTGAACCTGGTAATCTCCAAGGGTCCCAAGCCCTCCGAGAAGGTTGAGGTTCCCCGGCTTGTCGGCCTGACCAAGGACCAGGCCGAGGCCGCGCTGGCAAGCGTTGGCCTGAAGGGCAACGCCTCCGAGGAGGCCAACGAGGCCGATGAGGGCCAGGTCTTTGAGCAGGGCACCGAAGCCGGTAAGGAAGTCGCGAAGGGCACGACCATCTCGTACAAGGTCTCGAGCGGCCCGGATACCACGTCCGTCCCCGATCTGACCGACATGACCGAGGCCCAGGCGCGCAACGCCCTCGATATGGCAGGCTTTGGCGTCGACGTTAGCTACCAGGAGAACGACTCGGTTACCGAGGGCACCGTGATCAGCTGGAACCCCAGTGGCAAGCAGAAGCCCGGCGCCACGATTACCGTCGTCATTGCCAAGAAGTCCGGCAAGGCCAGTGTTCCGGGCAACCTGTACGGCAAGAGCATCTCCGCCGCCGTCACCGCGCTCAACAACGCCGGTTTCTATAACATCGGCTTCTGTGACCAGAACGGCAATCCCGTAAGCGGTAACGAGGATGCCACCGTTACGGGCGTCTCCCCCACTGGCAAGCAGTCCACCGACAGCACGATTACGCTGACGGTCGCACTTTCTGGCTCGGGTTCGGGCTCTGGCTCGGGCACGGGTGACGATTCCGGTACGACCAACTAGTCGCCACCCCACCGCTCATCACGGCTCTCGCCGCAAACATATTCGCTCACAGGCGCCCGCTTGCTCCCCCAGCAAGCGGGCGCTTCGTTTTTGACATGGCATTGAACCAGAAGAACCCGGCACCGTAGCGGTACCGGGCTCGATATTCCTCTGGTGCCCCCGGGCGGATTCGAACCGTCGACACCCGCTTTAGGAGAGCGGTGCTCTATCCCCTGAGCTACGGAGGCATGTTGTACTAGTGTAGCAGATTTACTGCATCGCAATACGTCGCATGACTAGACTTCGAAGTTGCGGTGGAATAGTTCCTGTCTGAAGCATCTAAAGCCGTATTTAGGAACTATTTCACCGCAACTTATGAGGAGCTAGTTACCTTTGTGGAAGAGGTTTTTGATAACGGAGGGGATGCTCTTGGCGCCCTTGGCCGTCACATCGATAAAGTCGGGCGAACGAACGAGCTTGTCCTCGTCAATGTACTTACGCACCGCGCGAAGCGTTTCCTTGTCATTGCGCGTCGAAAACGTAAAGTGGCCATTCTCTTTGGTAAAGATGGCAAAACGCGTAATCTTCTTGGTGCCGCGCAAAACCTCGGCGGCAATATAGTCGACCTCGTCCCACGGGATTTGGATATAATCCTCGGGATTGCGCTCGTTATAGTACTCAAACGCCTTATTGCCCACCATCACGTTACCGTGACTGGTAAGCCCCATCAGGCAGGTTGCCGGCGTTGCCAGATCGACCGTGCTGTTCTGAGATTGCGCCATACGCGCCTCGCCCTCCAATAAAAACAATCGGACCGCATCCAGTGTACCCACCGGGTGCGGTCCGTTTCAATGGCTCAAAAGCCCTTGCCTAGCAACTCTCGGTCTTAAGCCGAAGCGTGCTTACATGAAGCCGCAGACGCGACCGATGATGCCGACGGCGAAGAGAGCCAGGATGATGACGATCGGGCTGACCTTCTTCTTGAGGAGCTTGCAGACCAGAAGGGTCAGGCACACGGCGGCAAGGCCGGGGATGAGCTGATCGAGGTTGGCCTGAAGCGTGGTGACCTTCACCGGGTCGAGTGCGTTGGCACCGACAGAGCTGTACATCGTCAATGCCTGCTTGATGCCCTCAGAACCGGCGGGCAGGTTGGCCCAGTCGATATAGGCGCCAGCGGACTGCGTGACCTTGGAGACGACCGGGGTGAAGGAGATGGACACCCAGCGCTCGACCAGGGCGCCGATGATGAACATACCCAGGATGGAAGCACCCTCGGTGACCTTGCCCATCAGACCGCCGGAGAGGTCCTTGGCGATGGAGGAGCCGACCTTGTAGCCAAACTCCTGCGTGTACCACAGGAAGGCGTAACGGATGATGTTCCACGCGAAGAAGAACAGCAGCGGACCGGCGATGCTGCCGGACAGGGCCAGGGAAGCGCCCAGTGCGCCCAGAATCGGGCGAAGGGTGAACCAGAAGGCGGGGTCGCCGACGCCGGCGAGCGGGCCCATCATACCGACCTTGACGCCCTGAATGGCGACGTCGTCAATCGGAGCACCGTTGGCGCGCTCCTCCTCGAGGGCGAGGGTAACGCCAATGACGGGGGCGGAAACATAGGGGTGGGTGTTATAGAACTCCAGGTGGCGCTTAAGAGCGGCAATCTGGTCATCCTTGCTGGTGTAGAGCTTCTTGATCGCAGGGATCATTGCGAAGCACCAGCCGCCGTTCTGCATACGCTCGTAGTTCCACGAGCCCTGAAGGAACTGATGACGGAAGCAAACCTTCTTACGGTCAGCCTTGGTGAGCTGAATCTTGTTCTCTGCCATATGTATCACTCCCCTCCTACTCGTAATCGTTCAGAATGTCGCCGAGCGGGTCACCGGAGCCACCGCCCATGCCGCCACCCTGCTTGGCCAGATCCTTAAGGCCAAGGTAGATGAGGGCAAGGGAGATGCCGATGAGGCCAAGGGCAATCAGCGTGAGCTGAGGGATGGCAGCAAGGACAAAGCCGAGGATGAAGAACGGCCAGGTCTCCTTGGTGGCCATCATGTTGATGACCATGGCGTAACCGACGGAAGCGACCATGCCGCCGCCGACAGCCATGCCGCCGGACAGCCAGTCGGGCATAGCGTTAAGCGCGTTGGTAACAGCCTCGGCCGGGATGATGCACAGAAGTACTGCCGGGATGGCGATACGAACACCCTGCATGAGGATGCCGGCGTACTGCCAACGCTCGATGCCGGCGAAGTCGCCCTTCTCGGCGCAGGCGTCCATGCCGTGAACCATAGCGGTAGCCAGGGTACGGCAGATCATGGTCAGGAACAGACCGGCGACCGACAGCGGGACGGCGACGGCGATGGCGGCGGTAACGGCCTTGGCCGAATCGGTGGCGCCACCATTGAGGGCGAGCACCATGATGATCGAAGAAGCGACCGAGGCCAGAGCGGCGTCAGGCGCGACGGCGGCGCCGACGTTAGCCCAGCCAAGGGCCATCATCTGGAGCGAACCGCCCAGGAGGATGCCCTCCTGAAGGTGACCGGTTACGAGACCGATAAGCGTGCATGCCACGAGCGGCTGATGGAACTGGAACTCATCCAGAATGCCTTCCATACCGGCAAGCAACGCGACAATCGCAACAAGCAGAATAGTGATTGCAGACATGTATCGGACCCTCCTTTACTATGCTTGAGCGGCCAGTTCGGCCTTAGCTTTCTTCAACATGGCGTCGAGATCCTCGGAGGAATCCGAAGGAACCTTGCGGACCTCGAACTTGACGCCCTTGGCCTTGAGAGCCTCGATGGTCTTGACATCGTCATCGCCCATAGCGACAGCGTTAGTGACGACGACCTTGCCCTTGGAGTGGGCCATGGAACCGATGTTGGCTTCCTTGATGTCGACGCCGGCCTCGATGGCCCTGAGCAGATCCTGCGGGTTCTCGAACAGCAGCATCGCCTTGGTGTCGCCAAAGCGCGTGTCCTTGACGACCTCGGCCATCTTCTTGATAGGCACGACGTTGGCGTGGACTCCCGGAGGGGCAGCCTGCTCGATCATGGTCTTGCGGAGCTCGTCGTGAGCAACGCCGTCGGAGACCACGATGATGCGGTTGGGGTTGATCTGCTTGGTCCACGTGGTGGCCACCTGACCATGCAGCAGGCGCGTGTCGATACGGACGTGGGCGATCTTGATGTGCCCATCGCCGATGACCGTTCCCGGAGGAATGGCACCCGCAGGAGCAGCGGCGGCCGCAGCCGGCTTCTTCTCCTCGGGCTCCAGAGACTCGGGCTTGACGCGCACGCCGGCCTTAGCCTCAGTCACGAGATGTTTTGCGATCGCATGTGCAGTGTTCTTTGCGTCAAAGCGCTGCGAATATGCCTCGATGAGCATAGGCAGGTTGACACCGGTGACGATAGCCCAGGAATCGTGGCCCTCGATGAGCCCGCTGATCTGGTTGAACGGCGTGCCGCCCCACAGATCAACGAGGAAGAGCACCTGCTCCTGGTCCTCGAAGGAAGCGATTGCCTCCTCGACCTTGGCACGGAAGTCGTCGGGGCCCATGCTCGGCTCGAGCGAGACCACGGCAACAGACGGCTGATCGCCAAAGACCATCGAGCCCGTCTGCTTGATTCCAGCCGCCAAGTCACCATGGCTAGCAAGAACAATACTTACCATCACATAACCTCCTTTTTGTCTACGTAATTCCTACACGACAGTTATGAAGTATAGCTGCAAATACAACAGAATTGTTTGAAAAACTGCAAAAGGTAGCATTATTTGTTTAAACGTCTTGTTTTGTTACAAGCTGATTACATTCCAGTATTTTGGCTGATTTGCTGCTGAGGATTGATAGCTGATCTATTTACATGACCGAATTGAGCACGCTGTTCATTATTGCCGGTTTTAAACAGACACAAATGTGCTCGCGTTGAGGCTATTTCGTTTAAACAGATGGTGCTTGACTAATGGTAAGAAATATGCTCTAGCAAAGTAGTCGTTAGGGACGTTCTTTAATGACTAGTCGTTTAAGAACGTCCCCAACGACTAAGTTAGGCGATGTGGAGGGGGTTGGCGGCGTCGACGGCATCGGGGGCATCGGATAGGCCGTCGGGGGCAGCGTCTGTCGGGTCCTCGTCGGGGGTCTCGATCTGCTTGATCATGACCTCCTGGCCCTGCAGCAGATAGGTCTCGCCGCTACCGCAATGGGGGCAGGTCTTGCCGTGCTCGACCGTCGCGTAGTCGCAGCCGCACGCCTCGCAATGCGTCACGGCCTCGACAGGCTCCACAATAAGCTCCGCGCCCTGCGTGATAGGCTTTTTATCTGCCGCCCAGCGCCAAGCATCAAGCAGCAGATCGGGAACGACGCCCGAGACCTCGCCCAGGAGCAGCGTCACGCTCGAAACGCGACTCACGCCATTGGCGCGCGCCACATTCTCGACATCACGAATGATGTGATAAACAATCCCGAGCTCGTGCACTTTTAATTCCTTCCGCCGTTCTACCGAACGGCGGTCGGCTTGACGCTGCGCGAGCCCCAGACGGGCGATCTGCCTTTCAATCGTCGGGCATGGGCAAAAGCCCTATGCCCTCCTCTTTCAAGGCACCTCGCCACGCCCGGGACTCGCTCGCTGTCCAACCGCTCCCTGCGCCGTTCTCCTGCTTGTTGCGTTTCTTACTTCTTCCCGAATTTGATCTTGATAGCACGCTTGAGGGCATACTTGCCGAGGCTTGGGAGCTTTTGCTCGTATTTGACCATCGTTGAGCACTCGGGGCGGTCGCGATCCAGATGGATGGCGTCAAACGCGCACTTGGTGGTGCACAGGCCGCAGCCGATGCACTTGTTGGGGTCGACGATCGAGGCACCGCAGCCCAGGCAGCGAGCGGTCTCGGCGCGCACCTGCTCCTCGGTAAAGGTCTCGACGTACTCGCTAAAGGGCGCAGCCTTCTCGCGCTCGCGGTCGACACGTGCCACCTCGCGGCTTGCGTTGTCATAGCTCTCAATCACAACATCGTCGCGGTCAAGCGCGGTGTAGCGGCGCTGGTTGCGGCCGATGGTGAGCGTGGAGCCCGGCTGCACAAAGCGATGGATGGACACCGCGGCCTCATGACCGGCCGCGATAGCGTCGATGGCAAAGCTGGGGCCGGTGTAGACGTCGCCGCCCACAAAGATGTCGGGTTCGGCGGTCTGGTACGTCTGCGGATCGGCAAGGGCACCCTGGCCGCGGCCGAGCTCCACCTTGGAGCCAGCCAGCAGGTCGCCCCACACAATGGACTGGCCAATCGACATGACGACACGGTCGGCATCGACACGGCGCAGATCGTTCTCGTCGTACTCGGGCGCAAAACGGCCCTCGTCGTCAAAGACACGCGTGCAGCGCTTGAAGGTGATGCCGCACACACGACCCGCATCGTCCAGGTGAATCTCCTTGGGGCCCCAGCCGCAGCTGATGTGAGCGCCGTCCTCAACGGCCTCGCGACGCTCCTCCTCGCTGGCGGGCATCTGGGCCTCGCTCTCCAGGCAGAACATCTCAACGTGCTCGGAACCCAGACGGCAGGCGTTGCGGGCAACGTCGATGGCCACGTTGCCGCCGCCCACCACAATGGTGCGGCCGAACAGGGTATCGATCTTGCCGCTGTTAACCTCGCGAAGGAAGTCGACGGCCACGGTCACATCCTCGGCATCCTCGCCCGGAATACCGGCAAGGCGGCCGCCCTGGCAGCCAATAGCCACGTAGAAGGCCTTAAAGCCCTGCTCGCGCAGCTCGTCGAGCGTCACATCACGACCGACCTCCACGCCATAGCGGAACTCGGCACCCATCAGGCGAATAACCTCGACCTCGGCCTCAATGACGTCCTTCTGCAGCTTAAAGCTGGGAATACCGTAGGTGAGCATGCCGCCCGGGCGCTCGTTCTTCTCGAACACGACGGGCTTGTAGCCCTTCTCGGCCAGGTAGAAAGCGCAGGACAGGCCGGCCGGACCGGCACCGATGATGGCGATCTTCTGGTCGAAGCCGCCGGCACGCGTCGGGGTCACCACAGGCGGGACATAGCGGGTAGTGGCGTCCAGATCGCGCTGGGCGATGAACTTCTTGACCTCGTCGATAGCCACGGCGGCGTCCACACGGCCGCGGGTGCAGGCATCCTCACAGCGGCGGTTGCACACACGGCCGCAGATAGCGGGCAGCGGGTTCTCACGCTTGATGAGCGCCAGCGCCTCGTCGTATCGACCCTGAGCCGCGAGCTTCAAATAGCCCTGAACGGCGACATGCGCGGGGCAAGCTGTCTTGCAGGGCGCGGTGCCGGACTCATGCGTCTCGATGCGGTTGTCGTTGCGGTAGTTGGGCGACCACTTGGTGTGGTCCCATTTGGTGGCATCGGGCAGCTCCTGGCGCGGATACTCGGGCACCTGTCCGCCGGCCTTTTTGCTGCAGAGCTTCTGGCCCAGCTTGGCGGCACCGGCCGGGCACACCTCAACGCAGCGACCGCAGGCCACGCACTTGTCCTTCTCGACCTTGGCGACATAGGCCGAGCGAGACAGGTTGGGTGTGTTGAACAGCTGCGAGGTGCGCAGGGCGTAGCACACGTTGACGTTGCAGTTGCAGATGGCGAAGATCTTGTTCTCGCCGTCGATGTTGGTGATCTGGTGCACAAAGCCGTTGTCCTCGGCCTGGCGCAAGATGTCGTAAACCTCATCGCGGGTCACGTAATGGCCACGATCGGTCTCGACCACATAGTCGGCCATATCGCCCACGGCAATGCACCAGTCGCGTGGATCGTCGGCGCAGCCCTCGCCCATCACGCGACGGCTCGCGCGGCAGCTGCAGGTGCTGGCGGCATACTTACCCTCGTATTTGTCGAGCCAGTGCTCGATATGCTCGATCGGCACCGAGGTGCTCGCGGCGTCAATGGCCTTCTCGACCGGAATGACGTGCATGCCGATGCCGGCGCCTCCGGGCGGCACCATCGGTGTGGCGCGGGACAGCGGACCTTTGGATGCCTGTTCAAAGAACTTGGCGTAGACCGGGTGTTCCTCGAGCTGGCTCACGCGCATGTTGAGGAACTCGGCAGAACCCGGCACCAGCATGGGCAGCACCCACTGCTTGGCGCGCTCGGGGTTTTCCCAGTTGTACTCGAGCAGACCCGTGTAGCTCATATCGTCGAGCATCTTCTCGATATCGGCCTCGGGCATGCCGGTGAGCTTGACCATCTCGGGCAGCGTGTAGGGGCGGCGCATCTTCATCTTGCAGAGCACTTCGGCCTGCTCGTCGGTCGCGGCCTCGGCAAACGACCAGTACTCGTAGCCCAGCAGCTCATCGCGGTGCAGCAGGCGGTTGGTGCAGTGCTCGCACAGTTTGACGATGGCCTCGCGCGGATGCTCCGGTATCGGCGGCACGAACTCCGCGCCGATATCGGGCTCGGTATAGCTAATCCCCGGTCCGTTGAGAATCATGGTTGTCCCTTCTCTTGCCACAGCCCGGCGAGACCGCGGCGCCCCTCTTTGTACGGGCTCGACATGCCCCCCATGCCGTTCACCCGCTATTGTTGACATTGTGTCAAAAACAGTATTGACGAACCGTCAACAATAATCAAGACTGTTAGGCGAACGGTCGGGCCCAAACGGATGAAAGGCGGCAAACGCATGAGCGATAACACGGCAAACATCTCTGTGGCTGATGCCGTCCTCGCGTCCGACAGCGCGGCAAAGCGCCTGACGGGCGACGAACGCCGTCGCGAGATCCTCGATGCCGTGCGCACCGTAAGCTCCGAGCTGGGCGTTTCCCACCTATCGGTATCGGCCGTGACCAAGCGAGCCGGCTGCACGCGCTCGCTGTTCTACCACTACTTTGCCGATATGGACGCCGCCGTCACCGCCGTTATGGACGAGGCGATCGACGGCTTTATCGCCGAGCTCGAGCAGTGGAACGCCAGCCGCACGGTTGGTGACATCGAAGGCGCACTCGACACCGTCGCTCCGCTCTTTAAGCGCCTGGTCGTGAGCGGCCACGAGTTGCCGAGCACGCTTACCTCGAGCAGCGGCGCGCTCTACGGCGGCTTTCTGCACAACGTGGTCCAGCGCGTGGCGCAATACATTTGCGACACCACCGTGGTGGACTTTGTCGCCCATCATGACCTGCGCATCGACCATGTCTATGAGACGTTCTACACCCTCATCATGGGACTGTTGATGTATATCCGCACGCACCCCGATGTGCCCGACGAGACGGTCAAGGAAATCATCGCCTCGACACTCCACATCGAGGGCTATACCGCCAAGTATCCGGAGCGCAAGCCCCAGAACTGACGACATTTGGCCAAACTGCCCGCGATCGGAAGAGGGGCCGCGGGCGTGTGAAAGGAGAGCAGCATGCTGTTCGATGTTTGGGGTAGCGATACCCTTATCCACTGGGCCGGCTGGGCCATGGTCTTTATTGGCCTGATCGTGCTCAACGAGGTCGGCCGCCGCACCAAGCTGGGCGCGGCCATCATCTTTGGCGTGGCTCCGCTGGCCATGACCATCTACTGCGTCGCCATCGCCATCGGCGTCTCACAGGGCGCCGAGTGGGCGCTCACCAACCCCACCCATGTGTACCAGAACAGCTGGTTCCACTACGCCAAGGTATACGCGGCGCTGGCCGGTTGCTGGGGCTTCATTGCCATTAAGTACCAGTGGGGCAAGATCGGCAAGGCACACTGGTTCCGCGCGTGGCCGTTTGTGATCGTCGCCATCAACATCATGATCGCCGTCGTGTCCGACTTTGAGAGCGCCTATCACTTCTTTGTCCTGGGCCAGTCCACTTGGGTCACCTCCGAAGGTGCTACGCAGCTTGCCGGCTGGAACAACGTGTTCAACGGCATCGCCGGTATCATCAACATCTTCTGCATGACCGGTTGGTGGAGCGTCTACGCCTCCGAGAATCAGACCGACATGCTGTGGCCCGACATGACCTGGGTCTACATCATCGCCTACGACATCTGGAACTTCTGCTACACCTACAACTGCCTGCCCACCCACTCCTGGTTCTGCGGCTTTGCGCTGCTGCTGGCGCCCACCGTCGCCGCCTTTATCTGGAACAAGGGCGGCTGGATCCAGAACCGTGCCTTTACGCTGGCCATTTGGTGCATGTTTGCCCAGGTGTTCCCGTACTTCCAGGAGGAGTCCATCTTTGTGACCCACTCCACGCTCGACCCCAGCGCCGCTACTGCGGTCTCGATCGCCGCACTGGTCGCCAACATCGCCGCGATCATCTACATCGCCTACCGCGCCAAGAAGCTCGGCCGCAATCCCTACAAGCAGGATGTCTTTGAGGGCACCAGCGATTGGGAGAAGGCTACCGCTCGCCGCGCCAAGGTGGATTACGCACACGCCGAGTAACATGCCCGGCGCAAACGCCGCTTGAATGTGAAGCAGCATAGCCGGCTCCGCGCAACTCAACGCATTGCAGAGCCCCCGGAATGTGATTCGTCCGCGTTCCGGGGGCCTTTTGCTGCCGCGAGGATGCGGCCGAACGATGCGCTCAGGTTAAATCGGATCTTATATTTCGTATGCGCTTTATATGGCTCCATTTTTGGGTACAGTGTTGAGCCGATATTGCATTGGGGGATATATGAGCGATGAGACGTATGGCCGCGAGGATGCGGCCCAGGATGCGGAAGCATGTGCCGAAGCCCTGGAGAGCCTTGACCGGATCGCGCTAGACGAGCTCTCGTTTAGCGATTCGGTCGTCGACGCGCAAGACGAGGTGCACGAAGACACTGAGGACGAAGGCGGCGACGCCAAAGACGCTCCTGACGAAGCCGAAGAGGACGATAGCGAGGCCGACGACCAGCCCGAATCCGACACGGGCGAGGAAACCGTCTTGCTCGACAGCTTACCGGCCGAAGATTCGCTGACTCGCGAGCTTCCTGGCCTGGGTTCCGCACCAGCCGTGGATGAGACCATCGCCATGGGCGATATTCCCCTGCCGTCCGTTCCCTCGGCACACGAAGCCGAGGTCCGCCATCGCAAGATGTCGCCCAAGCGCCGCAATCTGATGGTCGCCGGTGTCGTGGCCGTCGCGCTCGTCGCCGGCGGTGCAGGCTATGCTGCCTGGAACGGATATCAGCAAGAGCAGGCTGCCGCTGTCGCCGCCAATGCCCACACGATGATGTCGGTGCAGATTGGCGTGCATGCCGCGGGCCTCGACTGTTCCGCCGGCTCCAAGATTCCCGTACAAGTGAGTGGCCAGGATTCTGACGGATCCTCCGTGAGCGAAACACTCTATGTTGACGAGCACGGCCGTGGCATCAAACTGCTACCCGGTGACTACACGCTCTCCATCGCTGCCTCCCCCATCGCGTCCGACGGCACCGTCTATACCGTGCCGACCACCAAGGCGCAGGTCACGATCAAGAGCGACGGACAGGACCTAAGCAGCCAGGCCGCCTTTAAGCTCAAGGTGCCTTCGGCCGACACGGTAACCGACGACCAGATCGATGCCGCCGCCAAATATGCCGAGGAGGGAGGCGCGAGCTCCGCCGCCACCGCCAAGGTGCTCCAGCAGGCGGCAACCGCGCGGCGCGACGCCGCCGTCAATGCCGTGAGCGCGCAAAAGGCACAGGCGGCCCGTGATGCCGACGCCCGCCACAAGGCAACCGACCTCTACCAGCTCGATATCCCCGTCGAGTGGTACGGCAAGGTCGAGACTTGGCAAAATGGCAGCACGCTATGCATCTATCTTGCCGGCGACAGCGATACGCCGATTGTGACGCTCGTCGCAGTGCGCGAGGGCGAGAGCTTTACGCCCGATGAGGGCGATACGGTTTTGGGTGCGGCCAACCTAGGCAACGGTTATACCGTCTACGCCAGCGGTCCCGTCTATCCGTACGTGGTGCCCCAGACCATCAACGGACGGACGCAGAATCCCGTGTCGACCTACCCTATGGACTCGGCCATTGAGCTTGTCGAGCTCACGACCGGCAACCGCTACACCTATAGCCAGATCAAGAACGTACTGGTCGGCAAAGACGGCAAGGCCGACGCTGCGACCAAACTCGAGACCGACTACCTCGCCCAGATTCTCCTGCCGAGCATCAAGGCCCAGGACTAGCGGACCATGACACCTGAGTCCTGGCCTCGCAAATCCATAGACGATTAGGAAAGGAGCCACTTCCATGCGGGCACAGCATGTACCACGCCGTGTTTGCATGGAATATCGGCCTGCTCATCCATGGTAACGATTACCGACTCGCCAAGATCAAACTGGGCCATCGCGGCATCGAGCGCGGCAATTTCGCGCTCGCGCGTTTTCTCGCTTGTCATATCCACACTTACCTGAATCAGGCCGTAAGCCTGCATGAGCAGTGCATCCCCAGCCACAAAGTCCACCTCATGGCTTTTATTCTTATCTTTAATCAGCAGGCGGCAAACCGAACCGGGCCGCACGGCGGGGGTCCTTCTTCTGAGCGCATTGAACACCGCGGTCTCGAGCCTCTGACCATGATCCAATGCCGATGCGGGGGAGAACGCTCCGAACATCGCAGGATCGACGGCGTAGACCTTAGACGCAGACCGCGTATTATTTGCAAGCGAACGCGTGAACTCCGGCACCGAAAACAGCAGGTAGGCGTCCTCGTAATACTCAAGTAAGTCGCTGAGCGTATTTCGACTGACGGATATCTGTCTGCTCTTGAACTCGTTGTACACTTTGTTCACTGACAGCTCTCGTCCCGAAGATGCCATGCACCGCGCCAGAAACAGCGAGGCCAAACGGGGGTTCTTGACGTCGTAACGTTCAACGACGTCCATGGCGACCGTTCGCGACGCATATTCCTGTAGCAGCTGAATCGCGTCTGCGGGCGTCTGCTCAAGTGTCGCGATGAATCCCCCTCGCTCGAGATATCCGACCAGATGGTGTCGGAGCAACGCTGCATCGCTCGAGGAGAAGGGTGCGTTCGACTCAGGAACGCTCCCCGTCTTATATCGGACGTATTCCGAAAAACTCAACGGAAAAAGCTCTCGCACAAGAGAACGGCCCCTGAACTCGCTCTTAAGTTCTGAGGACAGCATCTTAGAAGAAGATCCCGTCACGTAAACGGTCGCCTTCTCCGTATCGACCACGCGTCGCAGAAACGCACCCCATTCGGGTATTTCCTGGATCTCGTCAAAGAAAAGGTAGGCGCCCTCGCCTCGAGCAGCAGGATATAGTGCATAGAATGTATCGAGCACGTCCGCTAGTAGCGATGGCTCATACGGACGCAAGCGCTCATCCTCAAAATTGAAATATAGCATCCGGTCAAGCTCGACGCCTTGGCCCTGAAGCCGCCGTATCTCCTGATACAGGCGATACGTCTTTCCACAACGACGGGCGCCCACAATCACATATACGATGTTGTCGCGCTTTGGCTCCTGCGGGTTGCCCAGATCAAGGTCGCGCTCAAAGACCTGCGGAATCCCCTGTTGCTCAAAGTCCTTTATTTTTTGAGCCACCAAGTCGTTGAATGCCATAATTCTCCAATCTTGCTCTCCTGCTAATCAAGATTATAACGATTCTTGATTAGCAGGAGAGCAAGATTATGCGTATCTTGATTAATGGATAAGCAAGTTTTCTATTAGTGGCCCCTCCCGGAGGATATCGAGCGGCCGAGGGGGCAGGCATGAACGCCTCTAGCCGAAAACAAAGTAGCTAAAAAAGCCCCGTCCCAAATGAGCTACTTAGCGCCAGGGGTCGGCTTCGAAGAGGGGCTCGCGCTCGGGGCGACGATCGCTATAAGGATCGTAGCCGTCGTCATCCTCGTTCTCGGCACGGATATAGGGGTCGCGCGGCTTGGGCGCCGGTTTAGGCGCAGGCTTAGGTGCGGCGGGTGCGGCATCGGTCGCCGGCGTGTTCGTCTTGTTCTTGTCTGTCATCTGCATAGCTCCTTGCCATGTACTCACGTTCAACACCATCGATTGTCGCACGAAAAAGGGCGGCGGACCCGATTGGATCCGCCGCCCTTGGCGTTTTGCGATGAGGGGCGGTTTTAAAGCCGGCCCAAAATCTACTCGGCGTCGGGGACTTCGTAGGTGGCCGCCGGCGTGTTGTCGCACACGACGGTAAAGCCGCCGTCCTTGTCGACATCGACCGTCACCTGATCGCCCTCGCGCACCGTACCGTCGATGATGGCGGCGGCAATGGCATCCACGACCTCGCGCTGCACGAGACGCTTGAGCGGACGGGCACCAAAGACCGGGTCCAGGCCGCCCACGGCGAGCATCTGCTTGGCCGCCGGGGTGATGGCCAGCGTCATGCGCTCCTTGGCCAGACGCGCGCGGACGTCGGCGAGCTGGATGTCGACGATCTTCTCGATCTGCGCCATGCCGAGCGGATGGAACACCACGATATCGTCGATACGGTTGAGGAACTCGGGGCGGAAGGTTTGAGCCATGGCCCCGTCAACCTGATGGCGCATCTCCTCCTCGTCCTTGCCGGACAGATCGGCGATAGCCTTGGAGCCCACGTTGGACGTCATGATGATAATCGTGTTCTTGAAGGACACTTGGCGACCCTGACCGTCGGTCAAACGGCCGTCGTCGAGCACCTGCAGCAGCACGTTAAAGACATCCGGATGAGCCTTCTCCATCTCGTCGAGCAAGATCACGGAGTAGGGACGACGGCGCACGGCCTCGGTGAGCTGGCCGCCCTCGTCATAGCCCACGTATCCCGGGGGCGCACCGATCAGACGCTGGACGCTGAACTTCTCCATATACTCGGACATGTCGATACGCACGAGCGCGCGCTCGTCATCGAACAGGCACTCGGCCAGCGCCTTGGCGAGCTCGGTCTTGCCTACGCCGGTGGGGCCCAGGAAGAAGAAGCTGCCGATGGGCTTGTCTGGGTCGGAGAGACCCGCACGGCTGCGACGCACGGCCGCGGCTACAGCGGAGACGGCCTCGTCCTGACCGATAACGCGCTTATGCAGCTCGCCCTCCAAGCCCTTCAACTTGTCGAGCTCGCCCTGCATCATCTTGGACACGGGCACACCGGTCCAGGCGCTCACGACCTCGGCGATCTCGTCGGAGGTCACCTGTTCGTTGAGGCCCTCGCCGTCCTGCTGCTTTTGCGCCTCGAGCGCAGCCTCGGAATCCTGAATCTGCTGCTGCAGACCCGGGATCACAGAATAGCGAAGCTCGGACGCACGGCCCAGATCGCCGTTGCGCGTCGCGCGCTCCTCTTCGCTCTTGGCCGCGTCAAGCTGGCCCTTAAGCTCCTGCACGTGGTCGATGGCGTTCTTTTGGTTGAGCCAGCCGGCCTTTTGCACGTTGAGCTTTTCCTGGACTTCGGCAATCTCTTGGCGCAGAGCCTCCAAACGCTCCTTAGAGGCGTCGTCGGTCTCTTTCATGAGCGCCTGTTCCTCGATCTGCAGCTGGGTGAGCTGACGCGTGGTGGCGTCGATCTCGACCGGCATGCTGTCGAGCTCCATGCGCAAGCGGCTTGCCGCCTCATCGACCAGGTCGATGGCCTTGTCGGGCAGGAAGCGGTCGGCGATATAGCGATCGGAGAGGTCGGCAGCTGCCACGAGCGCACTATCGGTGATATGCACGCCGTGGAAGATCTCGTACTTCTCCTTGAGGCCACGCAGGATTGAAATGGTGTCCTCGACGGTAGGCTCGCTGACCATCACGGTCTGGAAACGACGGGCGAGTGCCGCGTCCTTCTCGATGTACTTGCGGTACTCGTCGAGCGTAGTCGCGCCGATTGCGTGCAAGTCGCCACGGGCGAGCGCCGGCTTGAGGATGTTGCCGGCATCCATGGAGCCCTCGGTGGCACCCGCGCCCACGATGGTGTGGAGCTCATCGATGAACAGGATGACCTTGCCTTGCGCCTTTTGCACTTCCTTGAGCACGGCCTTCAAGCGGTCCTCGAACTCGCCGCGATACTTGGCGCCGGCGACCAGCGCGCTCATGTCGAGCTCGATGAGGTCGCGGTCGCGCAGGGTGCTCGGTACGTCGCCGGCCACGATTCGCTGAGCAATGCCCTCGACGATGGCCGTCTTGCCGACGCCCGGCTCGCCGATAAGCACGGGGTTGTTCTTGGTGCGGCGGGACAGAACCTGAATAGTACGACGGATCTCGTCGGTACGGCCGATGACCGGGTCGAGCTTGCCGGCGCGAGCCAGATCGCAGATGTTGCGACCGTACTGCTCCAACGCCTCAAACTGCGTCTTGTCCTCGGCAGACGTCACGCGGTCATCGCCGCGCAGTTCCTCGTAGACTTGCTCGATGCGCTCCTTGGTCACGCCGGCGTCACGCAGCACGCGACCCGCCTCACCCTTGTCCTCGGCAAGTGCCATCAGCAGATGCTCGGTCACCACAAAGCTGTCGCCCATCTTGGTGGCCTTTTTCTCGGCCTTCTCGATCACGCGAACGAGCTCGTTGGACAGGCCCATCTGCTGACCCTCGCCCGACACCTTGGGCGCATGGTCGATGGCATCTTGTGTGGAGCGTGCGAGCTGAGCCGGGTCGGCACCGATGCGCTCGATGATCACGGAGATATTGCGCTCGCCGGCACCGAGCAGGGCAGACAGCAGGTGGATCGGCTCCACCGCGCCGGCCTGTGCATCGGCAGCCGTGCTCATGGCGGTCTGCAGCGCCTCGCGCGACGTCATTGCTAGCTTATCGATTCTCATGGAATCACCTCTCTTGGGGCGGCCGCCCTACGGGGCGGCTTCACGTTGTTCGAGAAGTATTGTTGCCAGCTTTACGCGATCTTATACACAAATCTAAGTCTCTATATATAAGATTTTCTGAGTGAATTACGGATAGGGTACTGAGATGTCAGCCCGCCGCTGCCCAGGCGCGCTACCGTCTCGATCTGTAACATCTAGCAGCCATTTTTGATCCTAGATGTTACAGATCGAGACAGACCGAAAACCACCACAAAGAGGACAGGCACCTTTGTGGTGGTCGCGGTCTCTACTCCTTCGCCGAACCCGTACTTCCCGATTCGACGGTCCAGGGCATCTCATCCTCGAACAGCCATGTACGGGCAGACCCACTATCGCGTGCAGTCTGCGGGTCAGGCAAGCAGGTCTGTTTATAGGCATCTTGGATACACTGACCCATAAAATCGTTGAGCTCGGTCTGGTCGCCCTCCATGACATAGGCGACATCGCCGTCCATGATGTAGATGCCCGGACCCTCATTGCCCTCGTAGCCCGGATCGTACGAGACATCACATAACTTTGCGCCGTTTGCAGTGTCCAGCTCGATGGACGAGTGGCATCCGCCAACCATGTCGTTCGCTTTTGCCCGATAGGACGCATATCCGTACCAACGCTTAAATGTTTTGCCCTTGAGTAGCTCGGACGCCCTATCGATCAGGCTTGTATCCGTGGTATAGCGCATGGCCCCAAGCTGAATACGCGGATAATTGCTAATGCCCAGCACAGCCGGCTGCTCATCAAAATCAACGGTAATGGTCTCGGGCTTGTCGTCGCCGGTCAGAAGTTCGACAGATTGAGTCACAGGCTTGACCACCGGCTCCGTCACCGCAGCAGGTAGAAATGCCATACCGACAGCGCCCGCGCCAACCACAGCGATCGCAAGCGCCAAGACAATCAATCCAATACGGGCAGAACGGCTCACGGCAAAACACCCCACAATGCAAACCTTCGCCACCTGCACTAATGATACCGCCAGCTAACACTATTACCAAAAGAAGCCGCGCGCTCCTCACCACCACAAAGGGGACAGGCACCTTTGTGGTGGTTTTCGACGCTAACGGTCGACCATCTCGCGCAATGAGATTAAACTTGAATTGCTCTCTGAACATATCCATTTCTGCCTATCCTCAACAGATCTTTGTCTCGAGGAGCGCATATGAAGCCGCCTCATTCCACCGGTCGCAACGTCATCGCCATTCTCGCCATACCCATCGTGATGCTCTTCCTTATCGTCATCACGCCCTTTTCCCTTGGTATCACCTCGCCCTTCGATTTATGCGGAATGGTCGACGCCGGCTCGCGTGCCACCTCGCTCTCCTTTATCTGTCGCGGCGTGTTTTACGAAGATGGAATTCCCACCGGAAGTTGGCAGTCAAAGTTGCCACTGCTCGGTCAGATCGACGGATGCTCCCCCTATTTCTGCCTTGGACCTCAGACGCTAAACTATCTAATCGACGACCAGCCACTCGACTTCATCACCCTCGCCTACGACTACGCACCAAACACCGATGAGCGCCACATGAACCAAGTCCTCGACAAGATGCTTGGACAGTGCGGGCTCACCGAGGAGGCCGGTCGAACCATCTATAGCAACCAGAAATTAAAGCGAACAGAACTCCGCCGTGTCGGAAAAATCAAAGGGCGAAACGGGGCCGCCTACTGGGATGCCTGGGCAACACGCGACAAGGGCGAATTCGGACACAGCACCTATATGGTCACTGTCTACACCAAAGACGGAATTAAGGACAATGTTGACGATTTCGCGTCATCCAAACTCGGCATCACCAAAACAACCAAACCCGCCAGCCCAGATGAAATTCTGTAGAGCCGCCCATTAACATGCCGCTCAACGATCACAACAGCATCGAGCTCGTCCCCACCACCACAAAGGTGCCTGCCCCCTTTGTGGTGGTTTTCAACAAAAAGAAGCCGCCCCGATAACAGAGGCGGCATCAAGCAAGTCTATTTATTAGCGTCCCTCAAGACCCAACGAGAACGTCGCAGTAGCCCCAGCCACACCTTTCCCTCGGGCGACCCTCGCGAAGCGCGTGAGCACGAGGGAAAGGTGTGTCCGGGGCGTACAGCAGAGTTACTCGGCAGCGGCCTTGAACTTGTTGTAGTTGATCAGGCAGCCGGCCTTGACGATGGCACGCTCTTCGGCCGTCATATCGGCAATATAGAGCTCAATCTGCTCGACCGCACCATCGGCGCGCACCACGTAGGCGGCGATGTCCTTCAGGTCGCCATCGAGCGCGGCACGGATACCCGGCACAAAGACGTAATCGCCCACCTCAAAGTTGGGCTCGGCCTCCATCTGGAAGGGCACCATGCCCCAGTTCATCACGTTGGAGCGATAGCGCTTGGTGGCGTACTCGTGGACGATGTTGGCCAGGCCGCCAATTACGCGCTGGCAGCTCGCGGCCTGCTCGCGGGCGCTGCCGTCGCCAGGCTTCTTGGCGTAAATCATGGAACCGAACTCGGTCGCCTTGGCATCGGCCGCGACACCCGCGCCGGCCAGCGCCTCAAACACACCGGCAAGCTCGGCATCGAACGCCGCCAGGTCGCCCGCGGACTCGCCGGCAACGCGACGCTTCTCCACAGCGTCGACCTCCTTGGAGCGACCCACGTAGGCCGGGTCGCGGCGGCTCAGCGTAAACTCAGCCAGGCCCAGCGGGTTGGAGCGGAAGGAGCTCGTCTCGCCCGAGGGAATGAGCTCGTCGGTCGTGGTGACCGGGTCCATGATCTTGGAGCAAACCTTGAGCAGGATGTCGTCGCCGAGCGGCTCCATCGCGGGCCACGGCTTGATGTTGGGGCCTTCGACCAGCTCGTCGGCAGGCTCCGCCTTGCCAAAGCCCCAGTACACGCGCTTCTTGTACGGCGCGTCGTCAAAGGTGTACTCGCAGGCCTCGTCCCAAGTGTCCTCGGGCAGGTCGGTCGCCGGCGTCAGGACGCCGCCGTTGGCAGCCGTTGCCGCAATGGAGCGGGCGTCCATCAGGGCCACGGCGCTCAGCTGGCCATTACCCGGCTTGGAACCCTCGCGGTTGGGGAAGTTGCGCGTGGTGTGACGGATCGAAAGGCCGTTGTTGGCGGGCGTGTCGCCGGCGCCGAAGCACGGGCCGCAGAATGCCGTGCGCACGATTGCGCCGGCCTCCATGAGGTCGTAGATGTAGCCGCGGCGTGTAAGTTCGAGCGCCACGGGCTGGCTCGTGGGATAGACCGACAGCGAGAACTCGCCGCAGCCGGTATTGGCGCCCTTGAGCACGCGGGCAGCCTGGACCACGGAGTCATAGTTGCCGCCCGAGCAGCCGGCGATAACGCCCTGCTGCACGTGCAGCTTGCCGTCGACGATCTTGTCGAGCAGGCTAAAGTGCGTCTTGCCCTCGCCGATCTTGGCGGCCTCGAGCTCCACCTCGTGCAGGATGTCCTCGAGGTTCTCGTTGAGCTCGTCGATCTCAAAGCCGTTGGAAGGATGGAACGGCAGTGCGATCATGGGCTTGATGCTCGACAGGTCGACCTCGACGCAACCGTCGTAGTAGGCGACATCGGCGGGCTTGAGCTCGCGATAGTCGTCGCCGCGGCCGTGCATGGTCAAAAACGCGTGCGTGTCCTCGTCGGTGGCCCAGATGCTCGACAGGCAGGTGGTCTCGGTGGTCATGACGTCAACGCCGTTGCGGTAGTCGGTCGTCATGCTCGCGATGCCCGGGCCCACAAACTCCATGACATTGTTCTTGACGTAGCCCTTGGCAAAGACGGCGCGAATGATGGCGAGCGCCACGTCGTGCGGGCCGACGCCGGGGCGCGGGGCGCCCGTGAGGTAGATGGCCACGACGCCGGGATAGGCGACATCGTAGGTGTCGCGCAGCAGCTGCTTTGCCAACTCGCCGCCGCCCTCGCCCACGGCTATGGTACCCAGGGCACCATAGCGGGTGTGCGAGTCGGAACCCAGGATCATCTTGCCGCAACCGGCGAAGTTCTCGCGCATAAAGGAGTGGATGACGGCGATGTGCGGCGGAACGAAGATGCCGCCGTACTTCTTGGCGGCCGAGAGACCGAAAACGTGGTCGTCCTCGTTGATGGTGCCGCCCACGGCGCACAGCGAGTTATGGCAGTTGGTGAGCACGTAAGGCAGCGGGAACTGCTCCATGCCCGAAGCGCGCGCCGTCTGGATGATGCCGACAAAGGTGATGTCGTGGCTCGCCATGGCATCGAAGCGAATCTTGAGTGCCTCGGGGTCGCCCGACGTATTGTGTGCCTGGAGGATCGAATACGCGATGGTGCCGCGTTTGGCATCCTCGGGCGCCTGCGTAATGCCACGCTCAGCAGCCTCGGCCACAGGCACAACCTCGCTACCGCCGCGCAGGTAGATGCCGTCCTCGTACAGCTTGACCATACTGTCTCCCACTCTGCCCAAAAGATTTGGGCGCATAGCATACATTCGTTCAATATCGTGCCATAGAACGGTTGCCAGCGGGTTACGAATCTGTACGTTCACTTTATCTCAGTAAAGCAAAGAACGAGTTGGGTGCCGGGGGCAGACTTAGACGCCGAAATGACGAGAGTGGATAATCTCCCACTTTGAGCCTGCAAACAGGCCAAAAACGGGAGATTATCCACTCTCATTCTGCGGGCACTCATTTAAGTCTGTCCCCAATGAGTGCCCGGCAGCGTCGGCGGAGCTATAGGTCGCTACCCGTACCTAGCAGCTTGCGCATGACTTGCTCGGGGTTGACCGAGCCGTCGCGCGGGGCCAGGGCGGTGATCTTCTTCTGCATCTTGTACTCGTGTAGCTCGTCCTCGAGCTGGCGAACGCGGGCGCGAAGCTTCTCGTTTTCGCGATCGCGCTCCTCGGCACGCTCCTTCATATCGAGAATGCGCACCACGCCGGCAAGGTTGATGCCCTCATCGGTCAGCTGGTTGATGAGCTCCAGGCGCTCGATATCGGCACGCGAATACAGACGCGTGTTGCCGCCCGAGCGCTGGGGGTTCACCAGGCCCTTGGACTCGTAGACGCGCAGAGTCTGCGGATGCATGCCGGTCAGCTCGGCCGCCACGCTGATCATGTACAGCGGTTTGTTCCTATTGTCCTCGGCCATGCCACCTGACCCCTTTCCGTCTCGTTATCGTCCATCATAAGCCCGCGGGCGTGGGCGTGCGCCGCGACCGCCCTAGTACGTCGCCTTGTAACGATTGACCTTCTCGCGATAGTCGCGCGTGTCGGCCTCACGCAGCTTGGTCATGGCATCGCGCTCGTCATCGGACAGGTTCGTGGGAACCTGCACCTTAATCTCGACGAGCAGCGCGCCTGTGCGGCCACGGTGCTTGACGTCGGGCGCACCCATCTCCTTAAAGCGGAACTTCTTGCCCGTCTGGGTGCCCGCAGGCACTTTCAGACGAACCGTCGCACCGCCGGGCGTGGGCACGTCCACCGTGCAGCCGAGCGCCGCCTCGTAGACCGAGACCGGTACCTCCATGGTCACGTCGGCGCCTTTGCGCTTAAACAGCGGGTGCTCCTCCACATGTGTGGTCACGACCAGGTCGCCGCGCTCGCCACCGGCAACGCCATACTCGCCGCGACGTTTGTAGCGCAGCTTGCCGCCGTCGACCGCGCCCGCGGGCACCGAGACCGTAATGGTTTGCTGTTCGCCCGTCGAGGGAATGCGGTAGGTGACCTTGTGCGTCACGCCGCGAAACGCGTCCTCGGCCGTCACATCGACGGTCAGCGACAGGTCGCCGCCCTTGCGAGCGCGACTGCGACCCGCGCCGGCATTGCCTGCAGCCCCGGCAAAGCCCGAGCCCCAATCGCTGCCCCAGGCGCCGTTACCGCTAAAGATGCTGTCGAAGATATCGCCCCAGCCGCTGGCGCCCGCGCCGGCACCGTAGCCGCCGCCATACGCGCCGCCCGCGCCCGGCATGCCGCCAAACATGAGCATCTGGTCGTACTCTTTGCGCTTCTTCTCGTCCGAAAGCGTCTCGTAGGCCTCGCTGATCTCCTTAAACTTGGCCTCGTCGCCGCCGGCGTCGGGGTGATATTTTTGCGCGAGCTTGCGAAACGCGCTCTTAATCTCTTTGTCGGAGGCGCTCTTGGATACGCCCAGGATGTCATAGAAGGTTTTGCCTGCAGCCATCGTAGCTCCTCTCCTGTTACATCCGCCGCCCCTGCGGACGGCGGCTCATGCTGTCATATGGCACTTGGCCAGAAAGGGCCCCGGGTGTTGCCCCGGGGCCCTTCTCAATTACTCCTCGGTGCTCTCGGCCGTATCGGCCGTAGCATCCTCGGGCGCCGCTTCGGGCTCCGGTGCGGGGCGCTTCTCGCCACCGTAGGTCACCGTCACCATCGCGGAACGCAGGATGCGATCTGCCATGCGGTAGCCCTTCTGGTACACGTCGTTGACGGTCTCGTCGTACTGCGATGCGTCCTCGACGCGACCCACAGCCTGGTGCTCGAGCGGATCGAACGCCTCGCCCTTGGGGTCGATGGGCTCAACGCCCTCGTGCGCAAACACATCGAGCAGCTTGGCATGCACCGCATCGACGCCATCGACGAACTGCTTAAAGTCGTCGGCAAGCTCTTGGCTGCGGGCATGGTCGATCGCGCGCTCGATATCGTCGATTACCGGCAACAGCGCGGTGACAAGCTTCTCAGTCGCGCGGTCGCGCTCGGCGATGCGCTCGTTGGCGGTGCGGCGACGGAAGTTCTCCCAGTCGGCCTGCAAACGGGCGGTGCGCTCGGTGGCGTCCTTCGCCTTGTCCTCGGCAGCCTTCTGAGCCTCTGCCGCAGCATCAAGCTCATTGCGCACGTCGGCAAGCTCCTTTTGGGCCTGCTCGAACTTGAGCTTAAAGTCGTTGTCGGCGGCTTCCTCACCGGCGCGGATAGCGGCTTCCACCATCTCGTCCTCGGTCATCGTCGCCTCCTTGTTGGAATCCTCTACCTGGTTCTCGGCAGCCTCGGCGGCCGGGGCCTCGTTGACCTCAGTATCGTCGACGGCCTCTACGGGAATCTTCACGTCCTTCTCCTCAGAGTCAACGGGGGCGGCGCCAGCGGCAGCCGCCTCCGTGCGAGCTTTACGGGCGGACATGATTACTTGTCCTCGTCGTCCACAACCTCGTAGTCGGCGTCGACAACGTCATCGTCGGCAGGCTGGGCACCGGCGGCACCGTCGGTCTGCTGCTGAGCGTCGGCGTAGACAACCTGGGCCAGCTCGTAGGCCACAGACTGCAGGGACTCGCCTGCGGCCTTGATGGCCTCGACGTCAGAGCCCTCGAGCGCCTTCTTGGCGTCGGCGATAGCGGCCTCGGCCTTGGACTTCACATCGGCGGAAACCTTGTCGCCCAGCTCGTTGAGGGTCTGCTCGGTGGAATAGCACAGGCTGTCGGTCTGGTTGCGGACCTCGACCTCTTCCTTCTGCTTCTTGTCCTCCTCGGCATGAGCCTCGGCGTCCTTGACCATACGATCGACTTCGTCGTCGGACAGAGCGGTGGAGCCGGAAATGGTGATCTGCTGCTCCTTGCCGGTGCCCTTGTCCTTAGCGGAGACCTTGACGATGCCGTTGGCGTCGATGTCGAAGGTGACCTCGATCTGCGGCACGCCGCGGCGGGCAGCCGGGATACCGGTCAGCTGGAACTTACCGAGCGACTTGTTGTCGCGGGCAAGCTCGCGCTCGCCCTGGAGCACGTTGATTTCGACGCTGGTCTGGTTGTCGGCAGCGGTGGAGTAGACCTCGGTCTTGGAGGTCGGGATCGTGGTGTTGCGGTCGATCATCTTGGTCATGATGCCGCCCATGGTCTCAACGCCCAGCGACAGCGGGGTAACGTCGAGCAGCAGGATGCCCTCGACGTCGCCGGTGAGCACGCCGCCCTGGACGGCAGCGCCGTCGGCAACGACCTCGTCGGGGTTCACGGACATGTTGGGCTGCTTGCCGGTCATGGTCTTGACGAGCTCCTGGACGGCGGGCATACGGGTGGAGCCGCCGACGAGGATGACCTCGGTCAGATCGGAGAGCTTAAGCTTGGCGTCGCGCAGGGCGTTGGTGACAGGCTGCTTGCAGCGCTCGAGCAGGTCGCGGGTGATCTTCTCGAACTCGGCGCGGGTCAGCGTGTAGTTGAGGTGCAGCGGGCCGGACTGGTTCATGGTAATGAACGGCAGGTTGATGGTGGTCTGCTGGGCGGCGGAGAGCTCCTTCTTGGCGTTCTCGGCGGCCTCCTTCAGACGCTGCAGGGCCATGGGGTCCTGACGCAGGTCGACACCGTTCTCCTGCTGGAACTTATCGGCCATCCAGTCGATGACGCGCTGATCCCAGTCGTCGCCGCCCAGGTGGTTGTCGCCCGAGGTGGACAGAACCTCAAACACGCCGTCGGCGAGGTCGAGGATGGAGACGTCGAAGGTGCCGCCGCCCAGGTCGAAGACCAGGATGCGCTGGTCGGAGCCCTGCTTGTCCAGGCCATAGGCCAGAGCAGCAGCGGTCGGCTCGTTGACGATACGCTTGACGTTAAGGCCGGCGATCTTACCGGCGTCCTTGGTGGCCTGGCGCTGGGCGTCGTTGAAGTAGGCCGGGACGGTGATGACGGCGTCGGTGACGGTCTCGCCCAGGTACTTCTCGGCGTCGGCCTTCATCTTTGCGAGCACCATGGCGCTCACCTGCTCGGCGGTGTAATCCTTGCCCTCGATGTCGACGACGGCACGGCCACCCTGGCCCTCCTTGACCTCATACGGCACGGTCTTGAGCTCGGAGGTGCACTCGGAGTACTTGCGGCCCATGAAGCGCTTGATGGAGAACACGGTGTTCTTGGGGTTGGTGACAGCCTGGTTCTTAGCGGCCTTGCCCACGACGCGATCGCCGTCGGCACGGAAGCCCACGACGGACGGAGTGGTGCGGTCGCCCTCGGCGTTCACGATGATGGTCGGAGAACCGCCCTCGAGGACGGCCATAGCGGAGTTAGTAGTACCAAGGTCGATACCAAGAATCTTGCCCATTAGAAATTCCCTCTCTCTTTTGCGTTCGCGCCGCCTCGACGGTCTGTCACGCGGCGCTTCGGCTTGTCTTTCAGGATGTAGTGTATCCCCTTATGGGCCGGAATATACAAAATCTAAGTCAATTCATATAAGATTTCTTATTGCCGAGAGTTTAGGTTCTCAAATGCGCAGGTAGACGCGCTGATTGAGTTCTCGGCAAATCTATTGAGATCTATGTAGAGATGGCTGAGGTTTGGATCTGGGGGTACCTGGGGCGGTCTTGGGGCAACCCCGAGGAAGGCGTGACCCGTTTTGAGCGTCGATTCCGGGACACGCTTTCCAAAAGCCCACTCAATTGCTCAATATTTCAAGTCACCTTTAGCTAACATTTGCGTAGCTCAACGGCCCCACCTGCACGTTTTTTAGTAAACCTTGACATACTCGGCGAACGGTATGAAGATGCCGGCCAGAGGGTATTGCAAACGGTCGCTCCCGTGGTATGTTTTTGCCCGAATCAAACCGGCGCACATCGCCTGTAGCGTCGGTCAACAGAGAGGAAACTACCATGGCTCATCCCGTAATTGATGCCGACGAGTGCATCGCTTGTGGCGTTTGCGTCGACTCCTGCCCCGCTGGCGTTCTGGAGCTCCAGGACGTCGCTACTGTCGCTGACGAGGATTCCTGCGTCGCCTGTGGCGCTTGCCAGGACGCTTGCCCCGCCGGCGCGATCACCGAGATCGTCGAGGAGTAACAACTCCCCCACTTGCACACTCAAAAGTACACCGTGCACAAAAAGGAGGCCCCGCATCGCCGCGGAGGCCTCCTTTTTTGCATTCGTGGGCAGCTAATTTGGCACCGCCGTTGGTTGAACTCGCGCCAGCGAAAACGCCCCATTTGAGGCAAGGTGGCCTGAAAGAGGAGGGAAGCGTACTTTGGTACGCGACCGACGATTGAAGGCCAGATTGCCCAAATGGGGCGTTTGCAGCGTCGGCTAAGAGAGATCGTCTTCGTAGGGCATCAGGTCTGCTAGGTAGCCTTTCTCCTTGAGCATCGCCTCGATCTCGTCGAGGGTTTGCTCGTCCTCCGCCGCGATGCGATGGAAGTGATAGCCGCTCGTCACCGTTAGTAGCGGGAAACTCTTGCCGCTCTCGATATCGTGCAGGTAGCGCTCAACATCGCGACGATTGCGGATGTCCAGGTCGGCCGTGATCTTACCGTACACGCGGTGATTGACGATCACGTTGAGCACGGCGCCTCCGGCGTCGACGATACTCGTAAGCTCATCGTCTGCCTGCTCCACGCCGTGGCGAACCTTGACCAAGCGCGTGGGCACAGCGGGGCTGCTGGGGGCCTCCTGCAGCACGTAGCCGCGATTGGTCGCCACGATATCGTGCCCATCGGCGCGCAGCAGGGCGATGTCTTGCACGACAATCTGGCGGCTCACACCCACCTCACGAGCAAGTGCGCTGCCGGAGACGGGGCCCTTGGCTCGCTCGAGCACGCCCATGATGGCACGGCGACGCTCGCGGGCGTCCATTATTTACCGTCCAGCAGACGCAGGTGCTTAAGCGAGAGGTCGAGAATCGGCGCAGAGTGCGTCAGCGCCCCCGAGCTAATAAAGTCAACGCCCAGGTCGGCGAGTGCACGGATATTGCTGGCGTCCACATTGCCCGAGCACTCGGTCTTGGCGCGGCCGGCGATAAGCTCAATCGCGGCAGCCATGTCGTCGTGGGTCATGTTGTCGAGCATGATGATATCGGCGCCGGCCTCCACAGCCTCGCGCACCATGTCCAGGTTTTCGCACTCGATCTCGACCGTCGCGGTAAACGATGCGTGGGCGCGTGCCATCTCGATCGCGCGCGTCACGCCACCGGCGGCATCGATGTGGTTGTCCTTGAGCATGACGGCCGTCGACAGGTTGTAACGGTGGTTGCTGCCGCCGCCGATCTCGACCGCGGCCTTCTCGAAAACGCGCATGCCCGGCGTGGTCTTGCGTGTGTCGACGAGCACGGTCTTGGTACCCTCGAGCGCCGCTGCCATGTTGTGCGTATAGGTAGCGATGCCGCTCATGCGCTGCAGGTAGTTGAGCGCCACGCGCTCGCCCGAAAGCAGCACGCGCGCATCGCCGCGCACCTGGCCCACGTGGTCGCCGGCGTGCACCTCGTCACCGTCGGCAACATCAAACAGCACCGAGCTCTGCGAATCCAGCAGCTCAAAGGTGCGGGCGAACACATCCAAGCCCGCGATGATGCCATCGGCCTTGGCGATGAGCTCCACCGTGGCGGGGCGCGCCGTGGGGCACACGCTCGCCGTGCTCACGTCCTCAAACGTAATGTCCTCGCGTAGAGCCTGCAGAATCAGATCATCGACGACGAGCTTCATGGTAATGGGATTCATGGTCTACTCCTCTGCGGCCTGCGTGCCGGCGGCACGGGCCAAATCATCGATTGCAAGGGTATCGGAACTCAGGGCGCGATGGCGTCCATCGAGCGCGGGCTCGCCCGCCTGCTCCACGGCCAGCGACTCTCCGGTGCGCATGTACCACGCGGCGCGACGACCCCAGACCAGCGCCTCGAGCAGACTATTTGATGCAAGGCGATTCTTGCCGTGAACGCCGTTGCAGGCCGTCTCACCGGCTGCGTAGAGCTCGGGCATCGAGGTGCGGCCGTCCTTGTCGACCCACACGCCGCCCATAAAGTAGTGCTGCGTAGGCGTAACGGGGATGGGCTCGTCCAAGATGTCGCGGCCGTCCTCCAAGCAGCGTGCGCGAATGTTGGCAAAGTGCCCGGTCACTACATCGCGCTCGACGGGGGCAAAGCTCAGCCACTCGTGCTCGGTACCGTCCCGCTTCATCTGCTCGCGAACAGCGGCAGCGACCACATCGCGCGGCTGAAGCTCGTCGGTAAAGCGCTCACCGGCGGCGTTGAGCAAAATCGCGCCCTCGCCGCGGCAGCTCTCGCTGATCAGGAAGGTGCGGCCTGGCTGCGGCGAGAACAGTCCCGTGGGGTGGATCTGCACGTAGTCCAGGTGCTCCATCTTAATGCCATGCTCCTGAGCGATGTAGCAGGCATCGCCCGTGAGCTGCGGATAGTTGGTCGAGTGGTCGTATATGCCGCCGATGCCGCCCGTTGCCCACAGCGTGTGGCGGGCATGGATCTTAAACGGCTCGCCGGCATGCGCGCCCTCGGCGGCATTTATCAGCTCGTCGGCGGGGCGGACCGAGTTGTCCTCGTCCACGGGAACGGCGACGACACCGGCACACACCGTGGCGCCGTCACGCTCGCCCGTCAGGATGTCGGTCATGGCCACGTGCTCCAAAATCTGCACGTTATCCAGTTTGCGAACGGCCTGAAGCAGCTTGGTCGTGATCTCCTTGCCCGTAATGTCGGCATGGAAGGCAATGCGCGGGCGGCTGTGCGCACCCTCGCGGGTAAAGTCGAGGCTGCCGTCGGCCTTGCGCTCAAAGTCCACGCCCATCGCCAGCAGGTCGTTGATGACCGAGCGGCTCGAGCGGATCATGATGTCGACGCTCTCGCGGCGGTTCTCGTAGTGGCCGGCGTGCATGGTGTCCTCAAAGAAGGCATCGTAGTCCGAGCCCTCGGGCAGCACGCAAATGCCGCCCTGCGCGAGCATCGAATCGCACTCGTCGACAGCGCCCTTGGAGAGCATGATCACGCGCGTGCTCGTCGGCAGATTGAGGGCCGCGTACAGGCCCGCCACGCCGCAACCGGCAATGACAACGTCGCACTCCATGTCGGGGTATTGTTTGGTTTCCACAGGAATCCTCTCCCTTGTTATGTGACATAAGGGACTGTCCCTCATGTCACATTGGCTTAGCGCGCCGCGTACTCGAGCATGCGGTCGAGCGTAAGTTTGGCCTGGTCGGCGGCCTCGTCCGACACGCCGATCTGCACCTCGCCCTCGCCCGTCTCCAGGCAGCGCACGAGTTTTTCGAGCGTGATGAGATCCATGTTGACGCAGGTGGGCTGCACCGCGGGGAAGTAGAACTTTTTGCCGGTGCCCTCGCAGCGGCGCTCGAGCTCGTAGAGCACGCCGCGGACCGTCACGATAATGAACTCGCTCGCGTCGGACTCCTCGGCGTACTTGATGATGCCGGCGGTGGAGCCGATGTAGTCGGCCTCGGCCAAGACGTCGGCCTTGCACTCAGGATGCGCCAGCACGAGCGCGTCGGGGTGGGCCTCCGTCGCGTCAACGATCTGCTCGACGGTGATGATGTGATGGCGCGGGCAGTAGCCGTTGTTGAGGATGACGTGCTTTTGGGGCACCTGCTCGGCTACGAAGCGGCCCAGGTTCTGGTCGGGAATGAACAAGATGTGCTGCTGCGGCAGCTCGGAGACGATCTTGACGGCGTTTGAGCTGGTAACGCACACGTCACTCCAGCTCTTGATCTCGACCGTGGAGTTGACGTAGCAGACCACGGCCAGGTCGTCGCCGTACTCGGCGCGCGCCGCATCGACCGTCTCGCGCTTGACCATGTGCGCCATGGGACAGTCCGCGCCCGGCTCGGGCAGCAGCACGGTCTTGGTGGGATTGAGCAGCTTGGCGCTCTCGCCCATAAACTCCACGCCGCACAGCACGATGGTCTGCTGCGGCAGGCTCTTGGCAAGCTTTGCCAGGTAGAAGCTGTCGCCGACGTAATCGGCCACAGCCTGAACCTCGGGCGCCACGTAATAGTGCGCCAGGATCACCGCGTCGCGTTGGGTTTTAAGTTGCTGAATGGCCTCGACGAGCTCTGCGGGCACCAGTGCCGCGCGCTCCGTTGCCGTCGTTGCCGATGCTAGGCCGGCCGCGATATCGCGTGCAAGCTCCGACGCATCCATGTTCGCGCTCTGTGCCATCAAGGCCCCTCTCTTTTGGCGAATCTTGGGGCTTTAGTATGACACCTAGGTTTACAGCTGACAAGACAGCTGTAAACCTAGGTGTAAAGTTGAAATAAAGATTCGATCATGCGGCAAGTCCATATTCGAACTGGCAAGCTGAGGATAGCCGAGCTCTCGATAGCGCAGGAGGCATCTTTCGCCACCGCAATTCCGCTCGGCGCGAGTTGCACGCCGTGGGGCGCAAACGGGACACGCCTCCGCGAGCGGTCCGCACCCAATGTGGCAAAATCGAACTACTAAGGGGGCTCAGAATGCTCAAGATTATTGCCTGCGACGATGACGTCGCTTTTCTAGATAGACTGCACCGGATGATCGACCGTTGGTCAATCGAGACGGGCACGGCGGTCGATGTTGCGCTCGTCACGCGCGGCGAGGACCTGCTGGCCCGCCATGCCACGTCGCGCGCCGACATCATCCTGCTCGACATGATCATGCCGCTCGTTAACGGCATGGATACCGCGCGCGAATTGCGCCAGACCGATACCGCCGTGCGCCTGGTGTTTCTCACCTCATCGCCCGAGTTTGCACTGGAGTCCTACGAGGTCCGCGCCTTCGACTATCTGCTCAAGCCCGTGACTTACGAACGCCTGGCGCAACTGCTCGACGAGCTTTCGAGCATGCGTCCGGCAGCGACCGACGAGCTCGTGATCAAAACGTCCTTTGGCTACCATGCCCTGCGCCTGTCCGACATCGAATATGCCGAGGCGCGCAACAAGCACGTGGTCTTCCACCTGCGCGACGGGCGCGATATCGAGGCACTCGAGTCGTTCCGCAGCGTCGAGGACCGTTTGGCGCAAAATGCCACCTTCTTTAAATGCCACCGTAGCTACCAGGTCAACTTGCGCAACATCGACCACTTCGATCGCACGGACATCGTCATGCGCTCCGGCGCGTGCATTCCGCTGTCGCGCAGCAGCAAACAGGGGTTCCAAGACGCCTACTTTGCGGTGCGCTTTGAGGGCAGGAGGCGCTGATGGCCTCCTCGGTCGAAATGGTCCTTTGGGCAATCCACCACGCCACGACGCTGCTCTTTGGCGTCTTTGCCTCGGCGGCGCTGTGCGGTGTCGAAATCAACCGACGCCACGCGCTTGAGCTGCTGGGGGCCGGCGTCGTGACCGGCGCCGCCTTCTCAATCGCCAACGTCGTTGGCGGCGAACTATTTGCACGACAGGTTTATCCACTTGTCGTGCACTTGCCGCTTATCGTCTACCTGTGTGCGCGCTACCGCCTGAGTCCGCTGCTTGCCGCGCTCGGCATTACGAGTGCTTATCTGAGCTGCCAGTTCAGCAATTGGATGGGCATCGCTGCATTTGCCGCAACCGATTCGCAGATCGCGTACTATCTGGCACGCATCGCAACCACACTCGCCGTCTTTGCCGTCCTGTTGCATTGGGCCGGCGACATCGGTCCGCGCTTGGCGATTAAAAGCGCCACCGAGCTGGGCATCCTTTTAATCCTGCCGCTCGTCTATTACGTCTTTGACTATGCCACCAACGTCTACACCACGCTGTTCCACTCGGGCTCGGTGGTGACGGTTGAGTTTTTAGCCTTTGCGCTCTGTGCCTTCTATCTTCTGTTTCTTGCTGTTTACCTGCGCGAATACGAAGAAAAGGAAACCGCCGAGCGAGAGCGCTGGATGCTCGAAACCCGCGACAGCGCCGCCATCAAAGAGCTCGAGGCCTGGCGTCAATCTGGGCGCGAGCTGTCGATTCTTCGCCACGATATGCGCCACTTCCTACGCGGCCTGGCCACTTTAATTGAGGAGGGCCACACCGACGAGGCGCTCAAACGCATCGATGAGCTCTGCCAAGTCGGCGACCGAACCGCCGTACGCCGCTTCTGCGCCAACGAGACCGTAAACATTGCGCTTTCGTCATTTAACTCGGATATCAATAGAAACGGCATTACCGCCAACTTGCGCGCCTCCGTACCCGAAACCATCCACGTAGGTGACGCTGACCTGTTTAGCGTGCTCTCAAATGCCTTGGAAAACGCTATCACCGCCGCAAGCGCCGCACCCCAAGGAAAGCGATTCATCGACTTTGACCTGCGATTGGAGGACGGCCAGCTGTTGCTGTTAGTTTCCAACACGTTTGACCGCGCGCCGCGCATGGTCGACGGCATGCCCGTGACCCAGCATGCGGGCCACGGCTTTGGCACCAAGAGCATCAAACTTGCCGTCGAGCGCATGAACGGCAACTGCCAGTTCCGCATTAACGGCGATCGGTTTGAGCTGCGCGCTGTGATGCAGAAGCGCGGCGCCGATCTCGCGGCGTGTCTTGCCCGCCAGGCAATCGCTCGCCGGCGCCAATCCGCTACAGCGGAGCGGCCGCCGGGGTCAGCTGCTTGATGTAGGCCCACATGCGCTGCTTGGCCGCCTTGTCGGTCAGCGCCGCCTCAAAGCCATCGAGCGCGAGCACGCGACGGCCCTGCACATGGGCGACCAGACCGGGCTTGAGCATGGCGGTGTCGAAGTCATCAATCGCCACGAGCATATCGGCGTAGGTTTCGCGCATGACATCGGCCGCGCTGTTATCGAGCAGCAGCACCGCCTCGGGATCCAGAGCCTCAAGCGCCTCGCGGAACAGGTCGCACGGCAGGGCGTGGTCCACCGTCACAGCTCCGTCGCCCGCGCCGGCAACACTCGCCAGCACACAAAAATCTTCGGGCGCGTAACCGATTGCCCCGAGCGCCTTGCGCAATGCGGCACCATCCGCGCCGGCGGCAAGTTCGCCGCCCGAGCGCTCGGCATCATCCAAATCACCTTTGACCAGCACGATCGGCGAGCACGCGTTGCCCGCGATACGCACGCCACGGGCCGCAAGCGATGCAAGCTCCTGCTCGGCCGCTTGGGCGATGGCTTCTTTTTTCTGGCTTTGTGACGTGGGCATGCGCTCTCCAATCGTTTGCGTGCCCACCATTATATAAAAGAGCCGCCCGTGAGTGGTTGCTTTGCGGGCCGTTGGGTATAAGCACGGTCGTACTGAGTTTTACGCGGCCGAGCCGCGTCGCATTATGGAGGTCACCATGGCTGACATTAAGCAGATTACCCCCGAGAATTTCGATTCCGTCGTTAGCGACAACCTTCCCGTACTGGTTGATTTTTGGGCGCCCTGGTGCGGGCCCTGCCGATCGCTCTCGCCCATCGTGGACGAGGTAGCCGACGAGCTGGCCGGCAAGCTTGCCGTTGCCAAGTGCAATGTCGATGACAATCAGGACCTGGCCATGAAGTTTGGCGTCATGAGCATCCCCACGCTGATTGTCTTTAAGAACGGTGAGGAGGTCGACCGCTCGGTCGGCGCGCTGCCCAAGGCAAGGCTGCAGGCATTGCTGGAAAAGCACCTGTAATACGCTGGTTACATTTTGGCGTCCTGCCGCCGTCCATGAGCGCTTTTGCACCGCTCGCCGGACTTCTGGGTGCACCGCGTGCGACCACGGATAGTATGGTAAATACAAACAGCCCCCAGTGAACGGGTGCGGGTCACGCAGACTCGCACCCGTTTTCTTATGCGGTAGCGCCCCGCGCGGGCGTAGTAGAATCTGAACCACTGGATTGCCCCGAGCATAAGGAGATTTCCCATGCATGACGTCGGAATGAACATGAGCCAGCTTGCCATGAGCGTCAAGCAGGTCGACGACACCATCGAGCTCGCCCACGAGTGGAGCCATCAGCTGCTGCATGCGACCGAGAATTTTGACATGGAGCGCATTGGCGCCAAGCTCGAAGCTGCCATGGCCGCACTGCACGAGGCGCATGACGCGCTCGAGGGCTACGAGGAAGCCATCGAGGCTGACCACAACTCCGTCGGCTCCGTAAAGCTGGTGTAGGGTGTCCGAACACGAACACGAGCACGGCTGCGGGCACGACCACTGCAACGACACGGGCGACGAGGCGAGCTGCCGTTGCGGCGGCGGCTCCGAGCTGGTCCGTTTTTCGGTCACCGCGCCCGATGACCTACTGCGCCGCTTTGACGAGCAGATCGCACGCCGCGGCGACGTGGCCAACCGCTCCGAGGCAGTGCGCGATTTGATTCGCGCCTCAATCGCCAAAGAGCAAATGCGCACGCCCGATGAGCACGTTATCGGGTCGCTCACCATGATCTACGACCATCATACCGGCGATCTGACGCGCCGCCTGGACGAGGTGCAGCACGACTACACCGACGAGATCGTATCAACCATGCACGTGCATCTGGATCACCACAACTGTCTGGAGATCCTGGCGCTCAAGGGTCGCGGCGAGCGCGTCTACGAACTGGCCGATCGCCTGCTGGGCCTGCGCGGCGTTAAGCACGGCGAGCTCACCTGCGCCGCCACCAGGCAAAGTCTGGGGCTATAGCGGGATTTCCCGCAGCGCACCTGCCAAAAAGGGACAGGTTTGTTTTGGCAGGTTTAGAAGTTTTACCTACCAAAATAAACCTGTCCCTTTTTGGTCGGTTTTGATGAGGGGTGTCGCATGCGGCATGTGCATATTCATGTGACGGGCATTGTGCAGGGCGTTGGCATGCGACCGTTTGTGTATCGCGAGGCCATGGCGCATGGCATTTGCGGCTGGGTGCTCAATGCGGGCGACGGCGTGCACATCGAGGCGCATGCTCCGGCCGATGCGCTCGATGCTTTTGTTGCCGCGCTTTCTGAGCATGCGCCTGCGGCAGCCCGCGTAGAGCATGTCGAGGTTGTGGACCTGGCAGCCAACGGTTGGGATGCCGCCAATGAACAGGGTTTTCGCATCGTAGCATCGCAGGACCAGACCGCGCACACGACGCTCGTCTCGCCCGATATCGCCACCTGCGACGATTGCCTGCGTGAGCTGTTCGATCCCGCCGACCGACGCTATCACTACCCCTTTATCAACTGCACTAACTGCGGCCCACGCTTTACCATCATCCGATCGCTGCCTTATGACCGAGCGGCTACCTCGATGGACCGTTTTCCCATGTGTCCTGAGTGTGCCGCGGAGTATGCCGACCCACTCGACCGGCGTTTTCACGCGCAGCCCGATGCCTGCTTTAATTGCGGGCCGCATATCATGTGGCGCGAAGCGAGCGTGGGCGATGAGCCGGGCGAAGCCGCCGCGCCGCTGGCCGTCGGCACCACGCGCGAGACCAGCGACGCCATTATCGACCGCTGCGTTGAGCTGCTGGCCGTTGGTGGCATCGTCGCCATCAAGGGCCTGGGCGGATTCCATCTATCCTGTGACGCCTCCAACGAGCAGGCGGTAGCCGAGCTTCGCCGCCGTAAACGCCGCAGCAACAAGCCACTTGCCGTTATGGTGCGCAGCCTTGCCGACGCTGAACGCCTGTGCCATATCAGCGACGTTGAGCGCGGCTTGCTGGCCGGCAGCATTCGCCCCATTGTGCTGCTGCGCCGACGTGCTGTTTGCGAGAGCGGTGATTCTCCCGACGCCCTCGCGCTCGCACCGTCCGTCGCGCGCGACCTGCCCGAGCTCGGCGTTATGCTCCCCTACACCCCGCTTCAGCATCTGCTGCTTGCCGCGGCAGAAGCCCGCGGTATGCACGCGCTCGTCATGACCAGCGGCAACCTGAGCGAAGAGCCCATCGAGACCGATGACGATCTTGCCTGGGAACACCTCGTTGCCGCCGGCATCGCCGACGCGTTGCTCGGTAACGACCGCGCGATCCTCTCGCGCTACGACGACTCTGTAGTGCGCGTGGTCGGCGGCGCCGTTATGCCCGTGCGCCGCGCTCGCGGATATGCACCCCAGCCGCTGCCGTTGCCGGCGCTCGACGGCGCTCCGTCCTGCGTGCTCGCCTGCGGGCCACAACAAAAGGCCACGATTGCGCTCACGCGCGAAGGGACGAACGGCGAGGCAACCTGTTTTGTGTCGCAGCATATCGGCGATGTTGAAAACGGCGGGACCTTCGATGCCTGGAACGCCGCGCGCACGCGCTTGGAAGATCTCTTTGACTTGGCGCCCGCCGCCTTGGCCTGCGATGTACACCCCAGCTATCTATCGGGCCAGTGGGCGCGCGAGCAGGCGCGAAAATGCAATCTGCCGCTCGTCGAGGTGCAGCACCATCATGCGCATATCGCGAGCGTAATGGCCGAGGCCATCGCCGCGGGCCAGCTTACAACCGACGCGCGCGTCCTTGGCATCGCCTTTGACGGCACCGGCGCCGGCACCGATGGGACCATTTGGGGCGGCGAGTTTCTTGTCGCCGGCCTTGGCGGCTTTGAGCGCGCCGCGCATTTGCGCACCTGGGCGCTCCCCGGCGGGGCGGCCTCCGTGCGCGACGCCCGCCGCAACGCCTTTGCCCTGCTCAGTGAGCTCGGCCTGCTCGAGCACCCAGGTGCCGCTCGACTTTTGGACAGCCTCGACGAGCAAACGCGCAGCGTGACAGCCACCATGATCGAGCGCGACATCAACAGCCCGCGTACCAGCAGCATGGGGCGTCTCTTTGATGCCGCAGCAGCAATTCTGGGCATCTGCGACAAGGCAACCTACGAGGGCGAACCCGCCATCGAGCTTGAGGCCGCCGCCTGGCGCGCGCTCGACAACGAAATCGCCCATTTTCCCGACGACAACGCCGGCTATTTCGCATCTGGCCCATCGTGGCTAGACGGCCCCTATGTTCTGGACCAGAAAGCACTCTTTGAGGCACTTTTGGGAGGAATTGAAGCCGGAGCGCCCGCCGACAGGCTCGCACTCGACTTCCATGTCGCCGTCGCGCGCTCCTCGGCGCGCATCGCCAGCGATATCTGCGTGCACGAGGGCATCGATACCGTCGCGCTCTCGGGCGGCGTGTTCATGAACCGACTTTTGCTTCAGTTCCTCACCCGCAAGCTTAAAGACGCAGGCCTTACGGTCTTGATTCCCCAAACCGTGCCCGTTAACGACGGCTGCATCGCCTACGGTCAGGCGGCAGTCGCACGCACTCGCCTCGCACAGGTCGCACCGCAATAGGCTGTTCGGCCAGCCCGCAAGCCGCCGTCTCACAGGTGTAGCGCGTTTGCCCGCAGCGCCCGCGAGCGCTACCATCAACTGATGGATTATTGAGCGCCCGTCCAGCGCAAAGCGTATAAAAGGGGAACAATATGTGCCTTGCCGTTCCCGGTAAAGTAGTCAAACGCGACGACGACCTCAAGGCCACCGTCGACATGATGGGCATCGAGCGCCCCGTGTCGCTGCGACTCGTGCCGACGGCGCAGGTTGGCGACTATATTCTCGTACACGCCGGCTTTGGCATCCAGATCGTCGACGAGCAGGAAGCACAGGAAACGCTCGAGCTTGTTAATGCCATGTCCGAGCTGGTCGAAGAAGACCAGCTTGCCACCAACCCGGCGGAGGCTTACTAGTGGCGCCCGAACAACCGGCTCGCTCCGGTATCGACTTCTCGGCATTCCGCAATCCCAAGCTGGCTCGCGAGCTCATCGAGCGCATTCATGAGCTTGTCGGCGACCGCGCCATCAACCTTATGGAAGTCTGCGGCACGCATACCGTGAGCATCGGGCGCTATGGCTTTCGCTCCATTATGCCGGCCGGGCTCAAGCTGCTGAGCGGCCCGGGCTGCCCCGTCTGCGTCACCGCCAACCGCGACATCGACCACGCAATCGCGCTCGCCAACATAGACGGCGCCATCATCACCACCTTTGGCGACATGATGCGCGTGCCCGGATCATCCACCTCGCTCGCTGCGCAAAAAGCGGCAGGGCGTGACATTCGCATCGTCTACTCCCCGCTCGACGCGCTCGACATTGCCGAGCAAAACCCCGATCGCCCGGTCATTTTTATGGGCGTGGGCTTTGAGACCACAACGCCCACCATCGCCGCCGCCATCTTGGAGGCCGAAGCGCGCGGGCTTTTGAACTTCTCGGTCTATTGCGCCCACAAGACCACGCCGCCGGCGCTGCGCGCCATCGCCAACGATCCCGAGACCGCCATCGACGGCTTTATCCTGCCGGGACACGTCGCCACCATCACGGGCTTAGCCCCCTTTGGCTTTTTGGTCGACGAGTTCAATACCCCGGGCGTGGTCACAGGATTTGAACCGGTCGATATCCTGCAGGGCATCTGTATGCTGGTCCAGATGGTTGTCGAGGACAGGCCCGCAATCGACAACGCCTACCGTCGCGGCGTCAATGCCGACGGCAATCCCGTGGCGCGCCAGCTGGTCGAGCAGGTATTTGAGCCGTGCGATACCACATGGCGCGGGCTGGGGCTGATTGCCAACTCGGGTCTTTCCATCCGCCCCGAGTTCTCGCGCTTTGATGCCCGTGCTCGCTTTGACGTGCCCGTTGAGGCGACGGTCGAGCCGCGCGGGTGCCGCTGCGGCGACGTGCTGCGCGGGGCCATTGCGCCGAGCAGCTGCCCGCTCTTTGGCCGCACCTGCACGCCCGAGCACCCCGTCGGCCCGTGCATGGTGAGCTCCGAGGGCAGCTGCGCGGCGTACTACCGCTACCGCGACTAGCCCGGACACACCCACACACCGGCACCACCCACGATTGGAGTTTTCGATATGTCCCGTACTGCCACCGATAGCACCGTCCTGTTGGGCCACGGCTCTGGCGGTCAGATGATGAAACGCATCATCGATGAGGTCTTTCTGGATGCATTTGGGTCGCCCGAGCTGCTCGAAGGCAACGACGCCGGCGTCGCCGCGCTGCCCGCGAGCGGGCGCATAGCCATGTCGACTGACAGCTTTGTAGTCTCGCCGCAGTTCTTCCCCGGTGGCAACATCGGCCGCCTCGCCGTGTGCGGAACCGTTAACGACGTCGCGACCTCGGGCGCCAACGTGCGCTACCTGTCGTGTGGCTTTATCCTCGAAGAGGGCTATCCCATGGATAAGCTCCACCAGATTGTGCAGACGATGGCCGAGACAGCACGTGAGGCGGGCGTGTCCATAATCACGGGCGACACCAAGGTGGTCGAGCGCGGCGGGGCCGACGGCGTCTACATCAATACCGCCGGCGTGGGCGAGGTTCCCACGGGCGTGGCGCTCAGCGGCGCCAACTGCCAGCCCGGCGACGTTATCCTGGTGTCGGGCACACTGGGTGACCACGGTATCGCCATCATGAGCCAACGCGAGGGCCTGGCGTTTTCGAGCACGATCGAAAGCGATGCCGCGCCGCTCAACCACCTGATTGCCGACGTTCTGGCCGCAGCGCCCGGCACGCGTTGCTTTCGCGACCCCACGCGCGGTGGCCTGGCGTCCACACTCAACGAGTTTGCCCAGGCCAGCAATGTTGCTATGGAGGTCGACGAAGATGCCGTGCCCGTGCGTCCCGACGTGCAGGCCGCCTGCGAGATGCTCGGCTACGATGTGCTGCAGGTGGCAAACGAGGGCAAGATGGTTGCCGTCGTGCCGGCCGAGCAAGCCGATGCCGCGCTAGCCGCCATGCGCGCCGCCCGCTACGGCGAGAATGCCGCCATCATCGGTCGCGTGCTGCCACTTGCCGAGGATGCCCGTCCCGCCGTGCGCGTGCGCACCGGCTGGGGCTCGACCCGCATCCTCGACATGCTCGTGGGAGAGCAGCTGCCGAGGATTTGCTAGCGACAAAGGCTCAGGGCTATTAAAGATATTCAGATTCCAAACATGCCCGGCACGCATGCCCAGTATCATGGGGTGCGTTTTGGAACCCAATGACGGGAGCTTTCATGGCAGCAGCTTTTTCCCATGTGATCTTTGACCTGGACGGCACCATCCTCAACACGCTCGAGGACCTGGCGGCCGCCGGCAACCATACCTGCGAGATGCACGGCTGGCCCACGTTTGCCGTCGACGAGTACCGCTACAAGGTGGGAAACGGCATGCTCAAGCTCGTCGAACGCTTTATGCCTGCCGAATATGCGTGCGGCGGTCGCATGTTTGAGCAGACGCTTGCCGAGTTTAGGGCTTACTACGGCGAGCACAAGGAGGACCACACCGCCCCCTATGCCGGTACAATCGAGATGCTCGACCGCCTACGCGCCGCGGGCGTTCAGCTTGCCGTGCTCACCAACAAGGACCACGTCTCGGCGGCTCCGCTTATCGAGAAGTATTTTGGTTCCGAGCGCTTTGCGCTGGTACAGGGCCGTGTCGATGCGTTTCCGCCCAAGCCCGAAGCACCCGTTACGCTACATGTGATGGAAAAGCTGGGCGCCAATCCGGCAACCACGCTCTATGTGGGCGATTCCAATGTCGATATCCTGACCGGCCACAACGCCGGCCTTAAGAGCGCGGGCGTCAGCTGGGGCTTCCGCGGCCGCGCAGAGCTGGAAGCCGCCGGCGCCGACTACGTGGTGGACACCCAGGCAGAGCTCGCGGCGCTGATTCTGGGCGAGTAACGCTGGTGCTGCTCAACCCAGCCGTCGCAATACCGTTGCGCGGAAAGTAGTCGTTGGGGACGTTCTTAAACGACTAGTCAAACAAGAACGTCACCAACGACTAGTCATTTAAGAACATCCCCAATGACTGCCATGACAACGCCGATGTTTTGGCAACGACAGCGAGCGGTCACCAGAGCGAACAAATTGGCATGAAAAGAGGGCGGCATTGACCTTCTGGTCATGCCGTCCTCTTTGAATGACAAGTTGTCGCTCTGGTGACCGCGCAGCGTCGAGCAGTTGCGGCGTTTGGTAAAACGCCGCAACGAACTAGCTCAGCATTGCATCCATCATCTCGGAGTTGACGGAGTCGTCGGCAGACCACTCACCGTCGTCGTTGCAGGTGTACTTGAAGATAACCGTGGTCTTCCTGGGCTCGGTGGCCTTGGTCACATCGACCATAACCTGACCGGCCATCTTGTACAGCTCGTCATCGGAAGGAACCGTGTCAAGCGCGGCAACCTTCTCCTGATACTGGGTGGAGAAGTCCTCGACGATCTTGTTCATGGACTTGCAGGTGATGGAGACCTCGGCGGTCGCGACACCCTTGTCTTCGTCGACCGTCACGTCGCCGATCTTGTAGTCAAAGCCCTCGAGATAGGTCTTGGCATACTCCTTGGGATCGATACCCAGCTGCTCGAACTCGTCGCCCGAAGCCTCCTCCAGACCAGAGAGGAAGTCGTCGCCACCGTTCTTGACCTCGTCAAACTGCGTCGTAAGATCCTCGGTGATGAGCTCCTCAACCGAAGGACCTCCGCAGCCGGAAAGCACAACCACGCACGCGACCAGAACAGCCATCAGGGGCGCAAGCAGCAGCTTCTTCTTCATGACATTCCTCCCAACAAGCGGCACCGCGCTTCCCGACGCGGTGCGCGTCGTAACAATAAGGCCATACTAGCCGATAACGAACACCCCCGGCAAAGCAAAGGCGCAGTCGGCTCGATTTAACGTCCGAACGGTTTACCGGTCCGCCCAACGCGCAATAAAACGTTCCGCCGCATTGCAATAAAAAAGGGCGGCCGGATAACCCGACCACCCCAAAACACCCTTATGTTGCCGCAGACTACTTGCGGACGACCTTGACGATGGCATCGCCAGCGGAGACAGCGGAGTCAGCCTCGACGGCGAGCTCGACGTCGGCGAACTCGGCGGTGTTGGACACAGCCACGACGACGCAGTCCTTGTAGCCGGCAGCGGCGATCTTGGCGCGGTCGATCTTGAGCATGGGCTGGCCAGCCTTAACGACATCGTCGGCCTTGACGAAGCCCTCGAAGCCGTCGCCGTTCATGTTGACGGTATCGACGCCAACGTGCACCAGAACCTCGATGCCGCTATCGGACTGCAGGCCCACGGCGTGACCCATGGTGACGGTCACCTTGCCGTCGCAGGGAGCGTAGACCAGATCGTCCTCGGGCCACACGGCGCAGCCCTTGCCCAGGACCTCGCCGCCAAAGACGGGATCGGGCACATCGGCCATCTTGATGACCTTGCCCTTGACGGGCGAGCACAGCACGTCGGCGCCGGCAGAAGCAGAGATGGAGGACGGAGCAGCGGCAGTCGCGGGCTCAGCCTTCTTCTTGAACATGTCAAACAGACCCATACGTTTTCTCCTCTTGATTAAGCGCAACGTTATGCGCATCCCTATGGTGATTATAGTGCCAAATGACCAAAATACTAAGGCGAGGGCTCGAATCGCAAGCCCTTCCCGGTAGTGCTCGTGGGATGAGCATCTCCTTTGCATCGCGGGTCGATAAGCCGAGTATCGCCTGCGCACGGGACGAGCAGAAGCGGGCGCACCAAGCCAGATACTTCTTTTCGCTCTCGAGTCCTGCCGCCGCCCCGTCCCTGACACTTCCTGATACCGACCGAAACGTGCCAAAATAAACCCGTCCCTTTTTGGTAGGTTTGGCGAGTGTGGATTTTCGGACGCTTAACTAACGAGCGTGGATAATCTCCCACTTTGACTTTGAGGCCGTCACCGAGCCAAAAACGGGAGATTATCCACGTTCATTTTGGATGACCCCCTTGTACCAAGCCGAGCTCCATGGTCAAGTAATAACGACTTCTCATCATTAGATTGTTTACATGAATTCTAATAACTATTTAATCCTTAAACTCGTTATTAGAATTGATATGATTAGCCTAATAACGAGTTTCCGGCACTAAAGATATGGAGGGCGCGATGCAAATCGAGGAGAACGGCCAGGGAACGCTCCGCAATAATCTATCGGGGAAATTGGCTTACTATTCGTTTTTTCCAACGCCCTTGCAATCATTGAGGCAGCTAAACCTCACCGAGGAAACCTATCGCACGCTTTCCGCATGCTCACGAAAGCTTGGAGAGCTTGAAGGCATGCTCTACTTTGTTCCCAACGCCGACATGTATCTGACAATGTACGTGCGCAAAGAAGCACTCCTTTCTTCGCAAATTGAGGGAACCCAGTGCACGTTTGACGACCTACTTAGTCCATCGCAAACACAACTCCATCATAAAGATGTCGCAGACGTCGTGAATTACGTCCGTGCTGTCGACCGCGGCGTAGAACTGCTCAAAAAGATGCCCTTGTGCACGAGACTTCTTAGGCAAGTTCATGCGGTCCTGCTGGACGGAGTGCGCGGAACGGAGAAGAATCTAGGCGAACTGCGCTCCTCACAAAACTGGATTGACCCCTCAGGCTGCACCATTGCAACCGCATCGTTTGTCCCTCCAAACATTGAAGATTTGAGTAACACGCTCCAGGACCTCGAACGCTTTATCAATGAGCCTCAAGTCGAAATGGATCCGATTGTGCGGGCGGCGCTCGTCCATTACCAATTTGAAATTGCCCATCCATTCCTAGACGGAAACGGTCGCCTGGGCAGGCTTCTCATTACACTTATGCTCATCAATGATGGCGTTCTTCATTCTTGCTTGTTCTATCCATCGTTCCAGTTCAAGAAAAATCGAAGCGAGTACTACCGGCAACTCACATCCGTAAGGGAGAGAGGCACTTACGAGGAATGGATAGAGTTTTTCTGCAACAGTCTTCTCGAGAGTGCGGAGGACTCGGTAGGGTCTTTAAAAAACCTTGTTGACCTCCATAACCGTTCCACAGCAACCATTACCGAAAATCTCGGAAGGACTGCTGCAAACGGGCAAAGGCTGTTGGGCATTCTTGAAGAGCACCCCATCGTCGACACCGCATTCATCGCTGCCCAACTCGATATCGGCAGGAGTACCGCGAGCTCGCTCGTCAAATCATTTGAAGAATTGGGTATCCTCCGTCCGCTCGACGAGTCAAGACAGAGATACCGGCAGTACGGGTATGAAGAGTATCTTTCGATTCTCAGGGAAGACGCCGAGCCGATTAGATAGGCATCGCAACCCAGGCAAATTAAAGCGAGCGTGGATAATCTCCCACTTTGAGCCTGCACACAGGCCAAAAACGGGAGATTATCCACGCTCATTCCTGAGTAGTCATTTATGAACGTCCCCAATGACTAGTCCGGCAACGCCGATGTTTCGGCAACGACAGCGAGCGAGCCGCATTCGGAGCAAGACGACGCCGCAGGTAGAGAACGGACAGCGAGCGAGCCGCATTTGAGGCAAGGTGACGTGAAACGAAAGGGCGCTGACCTTTCGGTCGCGCCCTTGAAGTTGAACGTCAGATTGTCCAAATGCGGCCCGCGCAGCGTCGAGCCGTTACGCGATTTGGTAAAACCGCGTAACTACTACTCCCGAGCTCCGTACTGCTCGTAGTAGGCGTCGATGGCGGTCTTGAGCTCGTCATCGATGACAACCTTGCCGTCGATCTCGTGGTTGTAGAGGGTCTCGACGACCTCGGCCATGGAAACGATGCTCGCGACGGGGAAACCGTACTTTGCCTCGATCTCCTTCTGAGCGGTGGTCACACCGCCCTTGCCGACCTCCATGCGATTGAGGGACACGATCAGGCCCTTGATCTCGACATCGGCAGCAGCCTTGACCTTGGGATAGGTCTCGTCGATGGACTTGCCGCTGGTGGTAACGTCCTCGACCATGACCACGCGGTCGCCGTCCTTGGGCTCATAACCCAGCAGGTTGCCCTTATCGGCACCGTGGTCCTTGGCCTCCTTGCGGTCGCAGCAGTACTTGACCTCCTTGCCGTACAGCTCGTGGTAGGCAATTGCGGTAACAACAGCCAGCGGAATACCCTTGTAGGCCGGCCCAAACAGGACGTCAAAGTCGTCGCCAAAGTTATCGTGGATGGCCTGGGCGTAATACTCGCCCAGCTTCTTGAGCTGATAGCCCGTCACGTAAGCGCCGGCGTTCATAAAGAACGGGGACTGACGGCCGCTCTTGAGCGTAAAGCTGCCGAACTTAAGAACGTCGGACTCAACCATAAACTTGATGAACTCTTGCTTGTAAGCCTCCATGCGGGCTCCTCTCGTAATTGCGTACGTGCTCTTCAGTTTAGCGCAGGCGAGGCGTCGATGTGGGCGTGCTTTGAGGCCACATCCCCCCGTTAGAGTAAGGAACTGGGCGGCGGCTCATACGCTAGTCCTTGGGCGTCCAGGACCAGAAGAAGTTAATAAGGGCCACACGCGAGGCGGTATCGGTCTTCTTGTTGATTGAGGAAATGTGGCGATAGAGCGTGGAGCGCGAAAGGAAGAGCGTTGTGGCGATGTCCTGAACGCTCTGGTCCGAAACGACCAAGACCTCAAGAATATCGCGCTCGCGCTCTGTAAGCCCAAAGGTGGCGACGAAAGCATCGAGGCGTTCATCGGACGTGAGCTCCGCTGCCTCCACGGGCTCGGGGTCGGAACATGTGGGCGCAAGATCCCCACCAAGATCGTCGGTGGCAAGCGGCAGGCCATCCTGCATCACGGCATCATCGGCTCGTTGCCCCAACTGCCCCAGCAGCGTAATCGCAATGCCCACAAACATCACGAGCGCCGCACCGACCGCAGCCAGCACGTTTTGACTCGAGATGATCGCCACCGCCGGCGCCGTCACGAGCATCGAGCACACGTTGTTGACGACGCGACCCATGCACGGCCAAAAATATGACCAGCGCGCATAGAGCGAGACGGCGGCGAATTTTGTGGTAAAGAACACCACGAAAAAGCCCGAGCCCAGATAAAAGATGATCGTGGCAGCAAGCTCGTTGCCGCCATTGCCATCGACGATGAGCACAAAGAACGAAAGCGTGGACAGTATGGCGGCGCATGTCATGCCGATATTCATATACGAGCGGCCGTGCAGGTCAAATAGTGCGCCAGCGACCAACGAGCTCACGACAAGCAGCAGGCGCGGCCAATCGCCCAAATCGACGGCTCCGACAGCATGCAGGGTCGTGAAGCCCGCGTTGAGAGCGGCGAATACGCTGGAAAGATACGCCGTCGCCACGGTCAGGCGAACTACGGCGCGACGGAATGCCGCCTTTGCCTCGGGATCGTCATGCCACTTGGCGCCATATTCCAGAGCATCTACCGAAAGCCCGGCAGCACTGGGTTCAAAGTTGGGATCGGACTCGTCGCGCAGCTTGGCGCATCGGGCACCGTGGAGCAACGCCACCTGCGCGATCGCACAGACGACCAGAACAGCCTGCTGAGGAATGCCGACAGGCATCACCATGTGGTTGAGAACCTGCACCAGAACGCCCATGGCGTAAGAAAGTGCGGCGGCGCGCGCCAGGCAGGGCGTCTGCGCAAAACGCCGCGCAAGATTGGCATGGGCGGTCGATCCGCAATAGCCCAGGGCGCAGCACGCCACCAGGCCGCCGGCAATTACTACCTCAAACCGCACTGCCGTAATCATCAGCAGCAACGCCGATACCAACAGCACGCCTGTAATATCGCTCGTCGCATCGATCGTCTGGGGAAGGCGATAGTACAGAAATGGGCGCACGAAAAAGCCAATCACGCTCGCGCCGACAACGATGCTCTCGTAGATGACGACCTCACTCGATGGCACGAACTCGGCTATGCGCACATCAAAAAGATACTCGCACGCCAAAAACGTGAAGAAGAACAGCGCCAGGCATATAATCTCCCGAATGCCCCGACGCAAATATGCGGTTGTGTCTCCCATGCCCCTCATGGTTAACCCCCAGCAGCTCAATTGTCTGGAAATCTATTTTAATAAAGAACCAGTCTCAATATCGAAGCCAGGCTCGAAATGCTGCCAATTCGACCCCAGTCATCCACATCACGCCGCGATTTTGAGCCGCATGGACCAGAAGGGACACGCGCAACGCCACTTCCTTGATGGGCATCCCGATGCGAACGCGCCCGGCAAGCATTAACTGCTCGCCGGGCGCCTGGGCTAGGACGTTATAAAGCAGGACTTCCGAAACGCGACGGTCAGGTCCGCCTCCTAAGGGCCTGAGGTGCTCAAGATTGGGAGCGACAAGCCCGACGAAGCGTACTTTAGGTACGCGAGGAGGGTTGGAGCCTCAAGGTTGAGTACCTCAGTGCCCTTAGGCCAAATCTTCGCCGTTGGTGGCGATAACCTTCTTGTACCAGTCGAAGCTCTTCTTTTTGGAGCGCTTGAGGGTGCCGTTGCCCGCATCATCGCGGTCCACATAGATAAAGCCGTAGCGCTTGGACATCTCGCCCGTGCCGGCAGACACCAGGTCAATCGGGCCCCAGGTGGTGTAGCCCAGCAGGTCAACGCCGTCCTCGGTCACCGCATCGCGCATCGCGGCGATATGCTGGCGCAGGTAGTCGATACGGTAGTCGTCGTTGATGGAACCATCCTCCTCGACAACATCCTTGGCGCCCAGGCCGTTCTCAACCACAAACAGTGGCTTCTGATAACGGTCGTACAGGTCGTTGAGCGTAATGCGGAAGCCCAGTGGATCGATGGCCCAGCCCCACTGGCTCTCCTGCAGGTAGGGGTTCTTGGCGCCGGCGAAGGCGTTGCCCTGGGTGCGCTCGACATCGGGGTTATCGGCACCGGCGGAGCAACGGGTGCTGTAATAGCTAAAGCTGATGAAGTCGACGGTGTTGGCGGCCAGGATCTCGCGGTCCTCGTCCGTCATGCCCACATCGATACCCAGACGCTCGAGCTTCTTGACGGCATAGGCCGGGTAGTAGCCACGGCTCTGAACGTCGACGAAGAAGTAATTGTCCTGATTGTCGAGCTGCGCCTGGCGCACATCGCCCGGACGACAGCTGTAGGGGTAGTAGCTACCTGCGGCGAGCATGCAGCCAATCTTGACCTCGGGGTCGATCTCGTGGGCAATCTTGGTTGCCCAAGCGCTGGCAACGAGCTCGTTGTGGGCGGCCAGGTACTCGACAGCCTCCTTGTTCTCGCCCTCCTCAAAGACCAGACCGGCACCCATAAACGGCAGGTGCAAGATCATATTGATCTCGTTAAAGGTAAGCCAGTACTTCACCAGACCCTTGTAGCGGGTAAAGATTGTGGTCGCGAGGTTCTTGTAGAAGTCGATGAGCTTACGGTTGCGCCAGCCGCCGTACTCCTTGATGAGGTGAATCGGACAGTCGAAGTGCGCGATGGTCACGAGCGGCTCGATGCCGTGCTTTTGACACTCGCGGAATACATCCTCGTAGAAGGCCAGGCCAGCCTCATTGGGCTCGGTCTCGTCGCCGTTGGGGAAGATGCGGGTCCAAGCCAGGCTCATACGGAAGGTCTTAAAGCCCATCTCGGCAAAGAGAGCAATGTCCTCTTTGTAGTGGTGATAGAAATCGATGCCGGTCTGCGCGGGATAGTAATAGCCGTCCTCGAAGTCGAGCATTTTACGCTGGCCGGAGACCACCGCATAGCGCTCGGGGCCGTGCGGAGCCACGTCCACGTTGGCAAGGCCGCGGCCGTCCACGTTATAGGCGCCCTCGCACTGGTTGGCAGCCGTCGCGCCGCCCCACAGAAAGTCTTTACGAAAAGCCATGCATCGATCCTTTCATACGCTGCTTGTCGTGGTTTCAGTATCCCCGCAAATAGGGCCTCGCCCAACGACAGCGACGCAGGCCGACACTTCTTTTCGCACACGGCGGCCCGGCAGCCGCCCCCGTCTGACACTTTCTGATACCGCCGCCCCAAACCACCACAAAGGGGACAGGCACCTTTGTGGCGGCTTGGGCCCGGTTTGTCTCGATCTGTAACAGGTAGAGACGATTTAGCCCGCTAGATGTTACAGATCGAGACAGAAGATTCTAGTCGCAGGTGATGTCGAGGTTTTGCCGACGAGGCCTACGTAACCGCCTTCGCTCAGCAATTCATTTGACTGAATAGGAAAGAAAGGAAAAAATAGGAAAAAAAGGAAAGGAGACTTATGACTGAAACCATCTTCTCCCCCTCATTTGGAAATCGCCCGTCCTATCTGGTGGGTCGCGGGAACGTGATTTCGACATTCATCTCCGGTCTTGAGCAGGAGCCGGGCAATCGAGACCGAGCCATGCTCATGCTCGGCCAGCGAGGCAGCGGCAAGACGGTTCTTCTGTGGGAACTTGCCGACCGCGCACGCAAGCTCGGTTTTGTTGTCGCCACACCCACCGTAGCCTCCGAAGATATGCTTGAGCGCATTGTTGAAAAAATCCAAGAAGCAGGCGAGCCTTATGTCAGCAAGCGTCATCTCCCCAAACTTTCTGGCGGTAGCTTGAGCGTCTTCGGCTTCTCAGCCGGTCTCGAGTTCACACGCGATGTGCAGGAGACCAAGAGTTTCCAGTTCAAACTCACGCAGCTGGCGCGCAAGCTGACCGAGCAGGGGCACGGCATCCTCATCCTTATCGATGAGCTCCAAGCTAATTCACCTGAGATTAGACAGCTCGTCACCGCCTATCAAGAGCTGGTCGGTGAGGGACTCAACGTCGCGCTTGTTATGGCAGGTCTCCCGGGAGCCGTCTGTGCAACGCTCAATGACCGCGTGCTGACATTTCTCAACCGCGCTCGCAAGGTCACGCTCGAACCGCTTTCAGTCGGAGATGTCGATGCCTATTATCAGCGGGCTTTCGAAGAGCTCGACCTTGATATTCCAGGCGATCTTCGCCTCCGTGCCGCTCGCGCAACCCAAGGCTCGCCCTATATGCTGCAGCTCATCGGCTATAACATCGGCAATCGCTGCAAGACAGGAGAACACGTAACGCCAGAGCAAGTCGACGGAGCTATCGAAGCGTCAAAAGCCGATTTCGAAAACGATGTTTGTGAAACGACGCTCGCCGCGCTATCGGACCAAGACGTCGCGTTTCTCGACGCAATGACTGATGACGAAGACGCCGTTTCGCGCATTTCCGATGTAGCGAAACGTATGTCAGTCACACCCGACTATGCGCAAAAGTATCGCCGGCGCCTCATCGACGCCGGCGTAATCGAACAGGCGCGCCGCGGTTACGTGCGTTTCGCCGTTCCATATATGGCTGACTATCTGCGCAGCCAACTCTAGGCAGCCACCACAAAGGGGACAGGCACCTTTGTGGCGGCTTGGGCCCGGTTTGGCTCGATCTGTAACAGGTAGGCCGTCGAAACCGAGCCTGGTGTTACAGATCGAGATTGTTCGGTCTGTCCCCTGCAGTTTGTCTAAATCTGTAACAGGTAGAGACGATTTAGCCCGCTAGATGTTACAGATCGAGACAGAAGATTCTAGTCGCAGGCGATATCGAGGTTTTTGCCGATGAGGCCTACGTAGCCGCCCTCGGCAGCCTTGGGGCTGTCAGCATGGCAGAGAACCCACTTGTCGGCCTTCCAGTAGCAGTAGCTGTCACCGGCGGTAGGCATGTCGGTTGCGGCCTCGGGGCGCGGGCCGTTGGTGCCGGCGGGAAGCGCCACCATCACCTGGAAGCCACCGTCGTCGACCATGCACGGCGTGTAGTGGAGCGTGGTGTTGAAGACCTCGACAACCTTGCCCGCCGGCACGCAGAACGCCTTGACGCACGCGGTATCGAGCTTGCCGTCCTCGATCTCCCAGCGATGCGCCACGAGCAGGATAAAGTCGCGCGCGCCCAGGTTGAACTCACTCGCGCGGTGGTACTCCAGGCAGTTGAGACGCGTGTTGTGGCCGTTGCACCAGCCGAGCTGGAAGGGACGGCCACCAAACATGAGAAAGCCCAGTTTATCGGCATCCTTGACGCCCTCGAGCTCCGGCGCACTTGCAACGTACTTGCTGCCCTCGGGGATGGGCGTGGCAGAGAGCGCCTCGAGCACGGGCGACGTGAGCTCAGACGGAACGTCATCCCAAACGTTGCCATAGGATTTGAACTCGGGATCGTTGACAGAGTAGATATGCATGTTCACTCCTGTTCGTAAATGTGACTATACGAACATTCTAGAACAAACATGAGCGATTTTGAACGCTCACCCCGACCAATCAACAAAAAGGCGCCCCCGCATAAGCGAAGGCGCCCAATGCGCGCGTTTTGGACGACAAAGCCCTTACGCCTGCTGATAGTGCAGATGCTTCTCGTCGATATCGGCCAGGTCGCGGTCGAGGTAGCGGCGCGCAAGCCAGTTGGCCATGGGGAGGTTCTGGTCCAGGTAGTTACCGCATTCCTCGGGAGCGGCACCGGGGACATCGCCCTCGAAGCCGGCGACAAACTCAAACAGCTCGCGGACGAGCGGCAAGACCTTCTCGCTCGTCAGCTCGCCAAAGACAACCAGGTAAAAGCCCGTGCGGCAGCCCATGGGGCCAAAGTAGACAATGCGGCTCGACCACTCGGCATGATTGCGAAGGAACGTCGCGCCCAGGTGCTCGATGGTGTGGCACTCGGCCGTGTTCATGACCGGCTCCTTATTGGGCGTGGTCAGGCGCAGGTCAAAGGTGGTAACGGCGGCGCCGGTCGCCGGATCGCGGTCGATGCGGCTCACGTACACGCCGGGCTCAAGCAGCAGATGGTCAACGGAAAAGCTCGCGATGCGCTCCATGGCAGATCCTCTCGATAGTCAAATTGGGACGGGGCTCTTTTAGCTGGTTCGAATGGTCACACCAATCATACCAGTCAAAAAAGCCCCGTCCCAAAAAGACAACTTAGCCAAGGACACGGGCCATACGCGTCTTGAACTCGGACAGGAAGCGCGGAGCATCCACGGTCAGTGCCACAAGCGCGCTCTTGTCCGGATCGGACAGGCGACGCTCATCGCAGATGGTGCGACCGCGGTACTCGCCCAGCAGATCAACACGCAGGTTGCAGCCGAGCGCACCTACGAGCGTGGGGTCGACCGCCACGGCAACGGCCAGCGGATCGTGCAGCGCACAACCACCCAGGTAGGGTGCGTTCATCTCGTACGAGCCAATGTAGTGCTCGACCATGCTCGCAAATGCGCAGCCCGCCATGGTGCCCGAGCCCGTCCAGCCGGCAATGTCGCGGCGTGTGAGCACCACGCGATGCGTCACGTCCAGACCCACCATGGTGAGCTTACGGCCCGAGCGCAGCACCGCGTCGGCTGCCTCGGGGTCGCTCGCCATGTTGGCCTCGGCGCCCGCGCTCACGTTACCGGGCACGGTAAGGGCGCCGCCCATCACGACCACGCGGCCGATGGACATCATCGCCGCCGCATCGCGCTCCAGGGCGAGCGCCAGGTTGGAGAGCGGGCCAGTCGCTACGTAGACCAGATCGGGACCATAGGTGCGCGCGGCATCGATCAGATAATCGACCGCAGCGTTGCCGTCGGCCGAGGTCGCCCCCACCGGCTCGTAGGGCGACGCGGGCACGCTCGCGCCGCCGATGCCGTTCTTGCCGTGAATGAGCGCGGTGGACGCCGGCGGCGTATAGGGCTCAGTCGCCTGCAGAGGACGGTCGGCACCCAGGTACACCGGAACCTCGGGGCGACCCAGCAGATCGAGCACCGCCAGGCAGTTGTGCGCCGATTGCTCGACGCGCACGTTGCCAAAGCACGTGGTGATGCCCACGAGCTCCACCTCGGGGCTCGCGATGGCATAGGCCAGCGCCATCGCATCGTCCACACCCATATCCAGATCAAGGATCAGCTTCTTGATTGCCATTGTTCTACTCCGCTTCTCCGTCTTTATCGTTTAACCAAACCAATGTTCAACTTCGGCGCGCGTGGGAATCGATTGCTGAGCGCCCAGGCGCGACACCGTCACTGCCGAGGCGCGAGCGCCCGCGGCCATGCACTCAAAGAGCGGCAAGCCCTCTAGGCGAGCCGCCACCAACGCGCCGATAAACGTATCGCCGGCGGCCGTGGTATCGACTACCGCACTCGAAAGTGCCGGCATGCGCAGCAGCTCACCGCCATCGCCGAGCGTAACCGAGCCGGCACCGCCCAGCGTGATGACCGCGGCGCCGGCGCCCTTGTCGAGCAGCGCATTGAGCGCGGCGACGCAACTCACATCATCCGTGGGCAGAATGCCCGTCAGCACCTGGCACTCGGTCTCGTTGGGACAGACCAGGTCGACCGCAGGCCAGACCTCCGCAGGCAGCTCGCAGGCGGGCGCTGGATTAAAGACCGTATAGAACCCCAGCTCGTGAGCGCAAACAAGCGCCTCGGCCGTCGCCGCAAGGTCACATTCGCCCTGGGCGATAAAGACGCTTCCGGCAGCCGGGGCAATCTCGCTGGCGTCGCCGTCGAGCTCATGGGCCACCAGACGCCTCAACGCGCAGGCAACGTCCGCGCCCGCAAGCGCATGGTTGGCGCCCGGTGACAGTATGATGCGGTTGTCGCTCTCGCAGCGAATGATGGTCGCCGTTCCCGTCTCCACGTCATCGCGATGCACTACAAAGTCACAGTCCACGCCGGCGTCTTGGAGCCCCGCCACGAGCGACGCGCCGAACGCGTCGCGACCGACCGCGCCGATCATGTGCGTGCACGCGCCCATACGCGCGGCAGCTACGGCCTGATTGGCGCCCTTGCCTCCGGCGTTGGTGATAAACCCGCTGCCGCCGACGGTCTCGCCCGCACGCGGTATGCGCTCGCACGCCACCGAAAGGTCCATGTTCATGCTGCCGAACACCGCAACGATGCCGCGATCTGCCATGGAAACCTCCTCATCTGCGGGCCTTATGCCCACCGTCGGCCGTCGATCGTGCACTCTCGCACCCCCTATAACTTTAGTTCACTTTGATGTGGACGCGCGCTTGAGCTTGCGCCAGCAGCAAGCATTCACAGGAGCAGGCAGCTACAATGAAGGCGTGATGATTATTCTCGTCATTGGATGATGTTTTATGGAACAACTCTCGCAATCGGGCTCGCGCGGTCGACGCCGCACGGGCAACGAGCCGGCGCCGCACGAACGCGTGAAGGGCGAACGCCGTGCCGACGAACCGCGACGCACCGCGAGCCCCCATCGCGCTTCTGCCAACAACGCGGGCCGCGCCAACACTCCCGCCGCGGAGCAGACGCCCGCTCGCCCCAAGTCCCGCTACATCCCTGCACTCGACGGCCTGCGTACGCTCGCCGTCGTCGCGGTGGTGCTCTATCACCTTAACCTCACGTGGGCTCAGGGCGGCCTGCTCGGCGTCACGATCTTCTTTGTGCTTTCGGGCTATCTGATCACGCGCTTGCTGCTCAACGAAGTCGCTAAGACCGGCCGCATCGACCTCAAGAGCTTCTGGATCCGCCGCATCCGTCGCCTGATCCCCGCCGTGGTGACCGTCGTGGTGGTGACCTGTGCGCTGTGCACCGTCTTCAACCACGTGATGCTCACCAAGATGCGCCCCGACATCCTGCCGTCGCTGTTGTTCTTCAACAACTGGTGGCAGATTGCCCAAAACGTCTCGTACTTCAATGCTCTGGGCGACCCCTCGCCGCTCACGCACTTTTGGTCGCTTGCCATCGAGGAACAGTTCTACCTGATTTGGCCGCCACTGCTGTTTGCCATGGTATCCATGCATGTGAGCAAGCCCAACACGCGCCGCGTGGTTCTGGGCCTTGCCGCGGTATCTGCCCTAGCCATGATGGTGCTTTACAACCCTGCCGCCGACCCCAGCCGCGTGTACTACGGCACCGACACCCGCGTGTTCTCGCTGCTGCTGGGTGCCTGGATGGCCTTTATCCCCGATCGCGACCTGGCGCCGGTGCGTCTCGCTCGTCGTTTGGGGCTCAATCGCCTAGCTGGCGCCGCCAAGCACGGCAAGAACGCCGAGGGCAAGCCTGGCGAGAAGGCCGACGAAGCAGCCGAGACCGCCCCGGCACAGCCGAGCGCCCTCGTGCGCTTTTGGTCCTCGCCCGCATCCATCGATGTGTTGGGCGTCGTGGGTCTGGTTGGCCTTGCCGCCATGGTCGCGCTCACCAACGGCTACACCGCCTTCCAGTATCGCGGAGGCACACTGCTGTGCTCGATCCTCACGCTCATGGTCATCGCGGCCTGCGTGCAGCCCCAGGGAATGGTTGCCCGCGCGCTGTCCGCCGAGCCGCTCGTGTGGATTGGCAAGCGCTCGTACAGCATCTACCTGTGGCACTATCCGCTGCTGTTGCTCATGAACCCGGTCGCCAACATCAACGATACGCCCTGGTGGCAGTACATTTTGCAGGTGCTGCTGGTGGTCGCCGTAGCCGAGTGCTCCTATCGCTTTATCGAAACGCCGTTTAGGAAGGGCGCCTTCGGCCGCACCGTCGCCGAGTTCCGCGATGGCACCACAAAGCCCGCTAACTGGGCACGCGCGCACGTCCCTGCCTGCGCAACCTGCGCTGTCGTGTTGGTCGTTGCACTGGGCGGCCTGATCTTTGTGCCCGAGACGTCTGCGCTGAGCGGTGAGGGCGCCGAAGTTCTGAACAAGGAAGCCAAAAACACCGCGCCCACCGACCAGCAGGCGGCCGACGACACCGACAAGGACAACGACGGCTTCCCCGATGGCTCCTACGACCTGTTGATGATCGGTGACTCCGTGTCGCTGCGTGCCGTTGATTCCTTTGATGGCGTGTTCCCACACAGCCATATCGATGCCGAAAAGGGCCGCCAGTTTGATGCGGGCCGCGCGACATTTGAGGGCTATCTCCAGCAGAACCTTGCCGGCAAGATCGTGGTCTTTGCGCTGGGCACCAACGGCTTGGTAACCGACGACCAGATCGACGCCATCATGGCCGATGCAGGAGATAAGCGTATTGTGGTGTTTGTGAACACGCGCAGCCCGCAGCCGTGGGTTGGCTCTACCAACCAGGCCATCGCCAACGCCGCTACGCGCTACAAGAACGTGCGCGTTATCGATTGGTACGGATACAGTGCCAACCGCAACGACCTGTTCGATGGCGATGGCACGCACCTATCGACCACTGGCGTGACTGAGTACCTCAACTTGATCCACGATGCCGTCAAGAAGGACCTGCCCGTACACCCCGAGGATCACGTCAACGATCCGCAGCCGGCAGCCGTCAAGTCTGCCACCGACGCACTCGTCAATGCGCTCGCTCTCAAGCCACACAAGCTGGGCACCGACAAGTAACCTGCAGCGTAAACTTCCCACATCCGGAGGGGGTGTCTGCTACGGCAGACACCCCCTCCGGCAGTTAGGGACACTCCTGGCGCAGCCAATGAAGACCTCTACGGATGAATTCCAAGCCGCTCCGCCGTTCCAGACATCGTTTCCGCGCCTCGCGCCTGCCCCAAACAATCAAAACAAGCCCTTTTCGCCGCAACCTCAAAGGTCTGTGGACAAAAAAGGCAAATATGAGTAGTGTTACCATTTTAGTAACAGGCAAAACCACCCAAAATGACGTCTGAGCGTCTCCTACAACCCCTAAAGCAGCCAACCTGACTGGTTTAAGGCGTATTGGAACCAATTTTAATGAACATACTATAGTTTATGTTCATTATCTTCTTGGATGTAAATGCTATTCACTTAGCAACAGTACTCATATTTGGCATTTTTTGCCCACTGCCATATAGCTAACACCCTACAGCAGGCAAAAAAACAGGTCGCAGCCCATGGCGGCGGCCTGTTTGGAGTCCAAAAGAGGCGCTAAGCGCTGTAACCCATCGCCTGCAGAACAAACATGACGACCGTGAGCACCGTAATCACACCGATAGTCGCCCAAGTGAGCACGTTCCACACGCGGCCGTTGCGGTTAGTGCCCATAATGTGACGGTCAGCGGCGATAACCACCTGGAACACCAGAACCACGGGCAGTAGCACGCCATTGATGACCTGCGAGGTCATCATAATCTGGAACAGATCGACGCCGGGCATAAGCACCAGCACGGCAGAGATACCGATGATGGCCGTAATGATGCCGCGATAGACCGGGGCCTCGTCCCAGCTGCGGTCAGCACCGCGCTCCCAGCCAAATGCCTCGCAGATAGCGCTCGACGTAACGCCCGGCAGCACGCAGGCGGCCAAGAAGCTCGCCGCGACCAGGCCCGAGGCAAACAGTACCGTGGACCACTGACCCGCAATAGGCTCCAGCGCGCGGGCAGCATCGGCAGCATCGCTTATCTGAATACCCGCCGGGAACAACACCGTACCGGTCGTGATGATAATAAAGCCGGCAATGACATCGGCGGCAAGCGAGCCGCTCACGGTATCGATGCGCTGCAGCACGATATCGTCCTCGCCCGCGTTCTTATCGACCACGTTGTTCTGCGCCAAGAAGATCATCCACGGTGCGATGGTGGTACCGATTGTTGCGACCACGAGCGACACGTAGCTGGGATCGTTCTGAATATTGGGGACGACCAAGTCGACCGCGACCTCGCCCCAGTTGGGGCCGGCCATAAACGCGGCGACGATGTAGGTCACGAACACGCAGCTTACCAGCAGCAAAATCTTCTCGATGCGCTGAAAACTGCCCGACATGGTAAGCATCCACACCAGCAGCGCCACGAGCGGCACCGAGATGCTCGCCGGAACGCCAAACAGAGCAAGGCCACTCGCGATACCCGCGAACTCCGAGATGGTCACCGCCGTGTTGGCAATCAACAGCGCCGCCATGGCCAGCACGCTCCTGCGCACGCCAAAGCGCTCACGGATGAGCGAGGCCAGGCCCTTACCCGTGACGCATCCGCAGCGCGCCGCGGTCTCCTGCGTCACGATAAGCAGCACAGTCATGACGGGAAGCATCCAGAGCATCTTGTAGCCATAGCTGGCGCCCGCGCTGGAATACGTTGCAATGCCGCCGGCGTCATTGCCCGAAAGCGCCGCCAGCAGACCGGGACCCATAGCGCCAAAGATGGCCGCGATGGTCAACTTTTGCTTGGTGCCCGACTTTTGCTTGGTATTTTGCACGCGACCACCTAACCCATGACCGACATGGTGAGCAGCACCGCAGCGGCGCAGTACGCTACGCACGAGATCATGACGGCAATAACGTTCATGGCGGTGCCCGACGTGTTGAGGTCATGCTCGTCACGCCAGAACAGCACCATCAGGTAAATCACGGCGCTCATGTTGCCAACCAGGCAAATGATGGCAGCGATATTAAAGCACCCGGTAAAGAGTTGCTCCTCAAACATGGGCGCATCGGGGAACGCAGCGGTGCGCACCAGCTGGGCGCACAGGTAGGTCACGAGTGACAGAATCAGGCCCATGCCCGTGCTCTGGAAGAAGAACCCCAGATACGGCTTGGGCTCGTCGTCGTGACCGTCATACTCCAAGAAGTAGTTCTTGACGAACGACACCATGCGCGAGGCAGCAAGCAGCACGAGCGGCATGGCGCACATGGGGAACACCACCAGATGCGCGGAGCCGAGCGCCGTCCCCAGCACCGTTGCCATGATGCACGAGGCAATGCCCCACACGACAACCCAGTACTGGCGATGCACAAACCAGCTGAGCACGTTCGTCGAGTCGTCCGACGCGCTATCGCCCGAGCCGACACCGGCGATCTGCAGGTCCTCCTGATGCTCCTCGGCGATAACGTCCATGGCGTCGTCGAAGGTCACGATGCCCAGGATATGACGGTTCTCGTCGCAGACAGGGATGGCAACCAGGTCGTACTTGGTCATCTCGTCCGTCACGTCTTCCTGGTCCTCGTCGGGCGACACGTAGACCAGGTCGCGATAGGCGAGCTGGCCCAGCGTGGCATCGCGGTCGGCAACGATCAACGTGCGCAGCGAGAGCACGCCGGTGAGCATGCCGCTCGGATCCTCGGTATAGACGTAATAGACACTCTCGAAGTCCTCATCGAGTTTGCGAATCGCCTCGATGGCATCGCCGACCGTCGCCGTGGCGGGCAGCGAGACAAACTCCGAGGTCATGATGCGGCCGGCGGTGTTGTCCTCATAGCCCAGCAGGTTACGAATCGCCTTCTCCTCCTTGACGCCCATCAGGCGCAGGAGCTTCTCGGCCTTCTCGTAATCGAGCTCGTCGATCAGGTCGGCGGCGTCGTCCGGGTCCATCATGGCCAGCATCGACGATGCGTCCGTGTCGGACAGGCCCTCGAGCATCTCGGTCATAAGCTCGTCGTCATCGAACTCCGAGATGGCCTCGGCGGCCTGGGCAGTATCGAGCTGTGCAAACACCTGCGCACGCAGGCGCGGGTCGAGCTGCTCGATAATGTCGGCGATGTCGGCAGGGTGCAGCTCGCCGAGCGTCTTATGCGACACCGAGAGTTGAATGTTCTTGGTCGAGCGATCGAGCAGGTCCATGTAGGACCAAGCGATGATGTCCTCACTGAGCGGCTTGCCCAGGTGCTTCATAAAGCCTTCGACGATATGCTCGAGTGCGGGGCTGATCGCGCGTAGCAGACCGCGGGCGCCCACTTCGGCGCCCAGCAGGCGCAGCTGATTTTCGCCCGACATGGAAAACTTGATGTCGTTTACGCGCACGACTTTCATGCCCTGCGTGTCGACAATCTGCTTGTTGAGCACGTCGCGGGCAAGCAAGAGTTCGGTCGGCTGCAGGTACGAAAAACGGATTTCGGTGGCCGACGTCTTAAGGTGTACACCCGTCTCGTCGATACGGTCGACCCATTTGCGCCAGCTGATCATAAACGGCGTCTTGCCGGGACCGCGGAACGCGAGCGACGTCACGTGCGGAAAAACTTCGCCGGTAGCAATACCAAAATCGTTCACCACGCCGAGCTTTTCTCCATCGACGTCCAAGACCGGCAATTTGAGCATCTCACTCAGATAATTCAATGGTGCTCCCCATCATTATTCCTCCGAACGCGGCCGCATGTGCGACGTCCGGGGGCTTCTGGATATGTATACGCATGCGCGGGCGGCACGCCGCTCGACGCTTACACCCCGTGCATGCGCAAAAAGCACCTGCATGGGGTCATCGACTGTATGGTCGAGGTTTGGATTTCACCTGTAACCTTTCTCTTGACCCTCATTAACCGCAGTAACTATAGCATCAGCATCGCCCTGCGGCATCGAATTTATGCGCTGCACATTGCAGGCATACCAAACGCTGACGCATCCGTGACATAGTCATTGGGGACGTTCCTAAATGACTACCCAATGACTACTCTGTGGTGTCGTCGTCCTCGGCAAGTTGGGGGAACACGGCGTCCTTGGGCATGGTGACCTTCGTCAGCGAGGTGAGCTTTTTGCTCAGCGACGTGTCCGTCTTGACCAGGTCGCTGAGCGTCACGATCTTGTAGCCGTCGGCAATGAGGCCGTCGATAATCTGCGGCAGCGCCTCGAGTGTCTGCTCGGCGCATTCGTCTCTATCGGTGAGCAGCACGATATTGCCCGGCGTCACCGAATCGAGCACCGTCGAGACCTGTTCGTCGGCACCGTTTAGCAGCCAGTCGCCCGAGTCGATATTCCACGAGACCACGGCGGAGACCAGGTCCATCGCATCAATCCAGTTTTGCTCGTCAAAGGCAGCGTAGGGAGCACGCAGCAGCATCGTCTTCACGCCGGTCGCCGACTTAATCGCATCGGTGCCTTTCGTGATCTGTTCGCGCACCGCCTCACGGTCCTGACCCTTGAGCGAATCGTCGCTGTAGCTGTTGGATCCGATCTCGCACCCGGCGTCGACAATCGCCTTGGCCGTGGCAGGCGAGGCCTCGGCCGCATCGCCCGAAAGGAAGAACGTCGCGGTGACGCCCTTTTCCTTGAGCACCTGCAAGATCTGTTTGGTGGCGCCGCTCGGACCCTCGTCAAACGTCAGCGCCACGTACTTTTTGTTGCCCTTGGGCGCCACGCTGGCGCACGCAACAACGCAATCGGTGGCGGGTACAACCTCGCCGCGGTCTTGCGTCTTGCCTGACCGCTCACCAACCCACACCTCGGATCGGCCCTGGACACCCCATGTCTGCACATACTCGATAGCGCCCGTGCCCTCGACCTTGAGTCTGGGCTCGATAACCGTAGCCTGAACCTCGTGCTTCTCGTAAGTGTTACGGCCATCCTTGACCGTCACCTTCTCGCCGCCCTCGAGTTCGCGGCTATCCCATTTGCCCTGCTTCACGCGCTTGCCGTCGACCTTCACCGACAGCTTTTCGCCCCCATGGCGCTTGAGCACGCTGTCATCGACGGCTAGCAGGTCGCCTGCGTCGTAGGTGTCAGTCAAATCCTGTTCGTCGATGAGATTCTGCAGCGTAGAGCCCACGCGCACCGCGGTCTTCTGGCCGTTGAGCTCCACGTCCACGCTGCGGTTGACGTAGCCCACGACGGCAGCGATAAACAGCACGAGCGCGCAACCCACGGCGATCAGCGCATAGGGCAGGCGAGACGAACGACGGGGTGTGCGGCTGTTGCCGATGCGCGCGCTGCGATCGCTAAAGCCGCGGCTATGGTTGAGATACATCGCGCCGGGCTTACGGTGACGGCGGCGCTGACCGCTGGGCAGCTGCCCCAGGTCGCGGCGCGCTGTCGGATGCGCACCCGAACGCCCGTTTAAGTTGGATCCGTTTTGGTGCATGTGCCCTCCCCCATAAACACAGCAAGCCGGAGCAACAGGTCTCCGGCTTGCCTCCCATCATTTGGTACGTCGCTATTTTGTAGCTTTTGACGAGCCTCCGCTCGCCTTTTGGTATTCGTCCTTAAAGGCCTTGAACATGCCGCGCGTCTTGCCGAGCTGCTTGCCCAGTGCGCGACTGCCCTTGTCCACGGCAACCGATCCCTTGTCGTCGAGTACCTTGGCACCCTTTTTGACCTTGTCGCCCACCACGACGCTGGCCTCGGCGGCCTTGGCGGCCGCACCGCCCGAATACCCGAGCGACTTGACCTCGTCCGAGACGACCATCGCACCGTTCTCGTAGCCGCGCAGCATCGTCGGCGGCACCTGCGTGTCACCAACCAAAACACTCGAAGCAGCACCGGCGGTCACATAGAATGCCTGCACGATGCCCGAGCGTGGCTTGAACTCAACGTCCGAGCAATAGCCCACGACGTCGCCCGATTCCGTGCGCACGTCCATACCGACCCAGATGATGCAATCGTCCAAGTTGATGTCGAGGCGCTTAGCGGCGGCGGAATCGTACGTGTCCTTGACGTCATCGACCGCAATGGCGCCCTCGTAGACACCAATGGCGTCGAGCGCTACGAATCGGTCGGGACGCTCGATCATGCCCGCGATATCGGACTGGCGGACCATAAAGCCGACCACGCGCGTACCGCCCGGGGTAAAGACCGGAAAGTGAATCTTTCCGAGCTTTTTAGGGCTGCGCGGCGTGCCATCCTTTTTGGTGCGCTTGTCCTCGGTAGGCTTGCGATAGATCTTGGCGCCGACAAAATCCCCGGCGCGCATTATGCCTCGGTCGAGGGCTCCGCAGCCTCGGTATCAGCCTCGACGGCGTTCTCGACCACGACGTCGGCGGCAGGCGTCACGTTGCCGCCCGAAATGGCGTCGTTGAGCTGCTCGCGCAGCTGGTCCATGCGCTCGCGGGCCAGGTCGACCTTGGCGCGCAGGTCGTCGGTCTTGGCGTCAACCATCGGGCCAAAGTCATTCACCGCAGCACGGGCCTCCTCGGCGCTGTGCTCGTAGGTGTCGCGCATATTGTCCCAGGCGTCGTTAGCGATATCGGCAGCCATGGCGCGGGTCTCGGCACCCGAGCGCGGGGCCAGAGCAACGCCGACAATAGCGCCGGCAGCGGCGCCAAAAAGTGCGCCGGAGACAAAGCTGAAAGTCTTACCCATGATCATTCCTCTCCTGCGGGCACGTCGGTGCCCACCGTTTGAATGCTGTCCATTATACCCGCAGCGCATCACTTGCCGCTCCGCTCATCTGCGTACGGCAAAGGCGCAGGTACGTGATGGTGATAAACGCGTAGGCCTACTCCTGAGGCATAGCCGGCATGGCCACCGTGGCACCCGGGTCCTCGCCGGCGCCGTCCACGAGCGGCAGGCCGCCCTCATGCGCAGGCCCTGCCGGAACCGTCGCCGCACCGCCAAAGACGGCAGCGGAGGCCTCGTGGTTCTCGGCAACCGCGCCCTCGGTATCAATCGCCACCTGGGGCTCGTCGTCAAAGTTGGGGACGCCCTGGGGCTCGGTGGGAACGGGCTCGGCGGTCGCATCGGCAACGGGCTCGGCGTCGACCGGCACATCGCCCTCGTCAGCGCCCTCGGCCTCGGCATCATCTTCGCCGTTCGCGACGGCGACGGCCTCGTGCGGATCTTTGCCCTCGGCCTCGGCACGCATGCCCAGCACCAGGTTGCGCAGACCCGCGACCGTGCCTTCCACGTCGGGGGCCGGCTGATCGGCGTGCAGGTACGCCCAGTCCATCATAAAGGTCGCCGACGACAGCGCGCCAATGGCCAGCGCGTCGTCGGGACACGAAAGCTCGACCTCAAAGACACGCTCGTCATGCTCGCTCACGCGCGTGCGACCGCACGAGATGCTGCCGGCAAGACCGGTCTCGTTCATGAGCTCGACCGTCACGTGCTCCAGCAGGTGGCAAAGCTCGGTCTGGCCCATGCAGTCCTGGAACTCGCGACCGGAATCGCCCAGGCACAGATGCTTGGCAATCGCGGGCACCAGGTAGTACACGCGCGCCGTGGCCTCGATGTCCTCCGAGGTCATGAGCGGCATGCCGGGGTTCACCAGCACATGCGCGCAGATCTTGTCCTCGCTGACGGTGACCTTAAGGATGTTGAACAGGCCTGCCATAACTCTCCCCTACTCGTCCTTGCCCTACTCGTCGCCATCGTGCGGATCCACAGAGCCCGCACCCGACGCCGCCGGCTTCTCTGCCGAAGACTCGGAATCCTTCTTATCGGTTTCGGCCGGAGCGATCACGCGAATGAGCGAGATACGCTGGCCACGCATCGACTGTACCTTGAACTTGTACCCTGCGACCTCAAACACCTCTCCGATGTCGGGCACCGAGTCGCAAAGCTCCAAAATCCAGCCGGCGATGGTCTCATAATCATCGCTTTCCTCGAGCGGCCAACCAAGCTCAATCGCGTCATCGCACGAAAAACGCCCATCGACGAGCCACTCACGGCGCGAGAGGCGCGTGAGGTACTTGTTGTCGGGATCGAACTCGTCCTCGATCTCGCCGACGATCTCCTCGACGATGTCCTCGATGGTGATGATGCCGGCCGTGCCGCCGTACTCGTCCACGACGACCACAATCTGGTCGTGCGAAGTCTGCATCTCGGACAGCAGCGGCAGGATGTCCTTGGTGTCGGGCACAAAGGTGGCATCGCGCAAAAAGCCAGCGATGGGCTGGTCGCCCTTGCCGTCGAGCGCGGGCTGGATCAGGTCCTTGATGTGCGCGATGCCCGCGACGTTGTCGGGATCCTCGTGATAGACGGGGATGCGGCTGAAGCCGGTCTGGCGCATGGTGGACAACACGTCGGCGACCGTCTCGTCGTCCTCGCACATGGTGGTGTCCACGCGCGGCACCATGACCTCGCGGGCAACGGTGTCGCCCAGGTCAAAGATCTCGTGGATCATGCGCTTTTCCTCGTCGAGCAGGTCGTCCTGCTCCGAGACCATGTACTTGATTTCTTCCTCCGAGACGTTCTGGCGGTCATCGGCGCTCTTGATGCGCAGGATGCGGGCCAGGCCGTCGGAGCAGGCACCGGTCAGCCACACGAGCGGGCGGGCGATCTTTTGGAACACGGAGAGCGGTCCCACGACCTGTTTGGATACGCCCTCGGCGTTAGCAAGGCCGATGCGCTTGGGCACGAGCTCGCCGATCACGATGGACACAAAGGCGACCGCGACGGTGATGATGACCGGCGCCAGGCCGCGCGCGATGGCGGAAAGCGGCGCGATGCCAAAGCTCATGAGCCATGTGGCGAGCGGGTCGGACAGGCTCGTCGAGGCGACGGCGGACGAGGCGAAGCCCACGAGCGTGATGGCGACCTGAATGGTGGCGAGCAGCTGGTCGGAATCGGCGGCAAGCTGGACGGCGCGCTCGGCGCGCTTATCGCCCTCCTCGGCATCGTGTTCCAACACGGCGCGCTTAGCCGTGGTGAGAGCCATCTCGGACATGGAGAAGTAGCCGTTGATAAGCGTTAAAACGAGCGTGGTAATAAGGGAGATGGTTATGTCCATCGGGAGTTTCTCGAACCTCCAAGATTCGGGACGTTGGGTAGTAAGCGTAGGTGACGGATAGGGCAATTGCGCCGGTTGCCCGTGCGAGCGGGGCCGTGGGCGTGGTCGCTAGATTACGAAGAGGATCACCGCCATGAACTGGAAGATGCTGCCGGCGAGCACCCACAAGTGGAAAACACTGTGCAGATAGCGCACGTTTTTGGCGATATAGAACGGCACGCCCACGGTATAGCACACGCCGCCAACGGCGAGCAGGGCAAGTGCCACGGGGTTGAGCAGCGACACGAGCTCGGGCAGCTTAAAGACGACGAGCCAGCCCATCAGCAGATAGACCAGGCCGCTTACCCAGTGCGGCTGACGCTCGCGCAAAAAGCACTCGAGTGCGATGCCGATGATGGCGATGGCCCACACGGCAAAGAACAGCGCAGGGCCGCCGTCGTTTGCGAGTGTGATGAGGCAAAACGGGGTATAGCTGCCGGCTATGAGCAGGTAGATGCAGCTGTGGTCGATGATGCGAAACACGCGTTTGGCGCGAGCGGGCTGAATCGCGTGATAGAGCGTGGAGGCCAAGTATTCGAGGATGATACTGACGCCATAGACAATCGCCGCGGCCATGTGGGCCGGGCCTCCGCCGCGCAGGGCAGCGAATACGATCAGGAGCACCAGGCCCGCGATACCCAGCAGGCAGCCGACACCATGGGTGACGGAGTTCATGATCTCCTCGCCCACCGTGTAGTGTGGAACGGCCGCGGTCTTGGGTCGCGGCTTAGAACTGTCGCTCGAATCGGACATGCCGGTTACATCCTCCAATGTAAAGAGTTCTCAACACTATATCAAAGCGTCTGGGTACATGCGAAATTTGCACCATACGTGACCCTTTGTTTACCCATTCTTTGCCTGTTGACGCGTCAACGGCGAACATCCATAATGCGCTTGTTTTAAATGTTGATGTATTAACATGTTATAGGAGAATACCGCATGGCTCAAAACGCACATTCCCATCGAAAGCTCAAGATAGCCGGCATCGTTGCACTGGTGGTTGTCATTGCACTGCTCGGATTTGCCGGCAACTTTCTGTTTGACTTCGCGCTGAATCCCCGCGCGCCATACACCATGAAGATGATGCAGGACGGCAAGGACGACAAAGAAAGTGAGCAGCCGGATGCCGAGGGAACCGAGGCGCGGGCATGGTTTAAAGAGAACCGCGAGAGCAGCAGCCTCACCGCAGATGACGGAACCGAACTTGCCGCTTGGTATTTTGCCGCCCCAGAGAGCACGCACAATTACGCTATCTGCCTACACGGATACACCGATGAGACCATCGGTATGGCCCGATACGCCAAACGATTCCATGACCGCGGCATGAACGTGCTCGCGCCTGCCGCCCGTGCCCACGAGCGCTCCGGCGGCGACTATATCGGCATGGGCTGGCCCGAGCGGCTCGATGTCGTCGCATGGATCGAGCGAATCGTTCAGGCTGACCCCGAGGCGCGCATCCTGGTCTTTGGCGAGTCGATGGGTGCGGCAACCGCCATGGACGTCGCGGGGGAATCTCTGCCCGCAAACGTGAAATGCATTATCGAGGACTGTGGTTATACGAGTGTTTGGGACGAGTTTTCTCTGCAGCTCAAGGATGTATTTGGGCTGCCCAGTTTTCCTTTGCTCGATGTGGCCAACCTGGTGTGCAACGTGCGCGCAGGCTACGACTTTCATAAGGCAAGCAGTGTGGAGCAACTCAAACACGCGACGGTTCCCATGCTGTTTATCCACGGCGACCAGGACACCTTTGTGCCGTACGACATGCTCGACCAAAACTACGACGCGTGCGCCAGCAAGGTCAAGCAAAAGCTCACCATCCATGGCGCCACCCACGCCAAGAGCGCGCAGGTCGACCCCGAACTCTACTGGGACACGGTCGACAACTTCCTCGACAAGAATTTTTAGGCAAAAAGCAACGTCTGGGGTTTTGTTGCCAAAAAACGGTTTGTGGTCGGCGGGGTTCGATTTTTCGCCGCACTTCCAAAAAGCCGCCCGCGAGCGTTGTGCTCGTGGGCGGCTTTTACTCAACTAACGCCACAAAGGCGCTTGGTTTGTCCAATAGGACGACGCTACTTGACCTCGATGAGCTCGTACTCGCTCGTGCCCAGGCCGATCTTCTCGGCATGCGCGATGCACACGCGCCAGTCGGTGTCGGGATGCGTGATGCAGAAGGGATCCTTGGCCTGCTCGCCCTCCAGATGCTCGTGGTTGTGCTCCATCTTGGCCGCGCTATCGGTAAGCTCGGTGTTGGGCAGCGGCTCGGACGCCATGACGGCGTCGGCGCAGGCCTGGTCGATGGCGACCGGGTCGAAGCTCGCGAACATGCCGATATCGTTGACGATAGGTGTGTCGTTTTCGGGATGGCAATCGCAGTTGGGGCTGATATCCATAGCCAGCGAAATGTGGAAGCTGGGACGATCCTGGACAACGGCTTTGGTGTACTCGGCGATCTTACAGTTGAGCACGTCGGCCGCGGCCTCATAGCCGGGCTTGATGGCGTCCTGGTTGCATGCCGCAATGCAGCGTCCGCAGCCCACGCAGCGATCGTGGTCGATGGCAGCCACGTGCACCGTGCGAGTGTTGCCGTTGGCAAGCTCGCGCTCGCGGGTATCGTCAAACGAGATGGCGTTGTGCGCGCAGATCTTTTCGCAGGCACGGCAGCCAACGCAGTGCTCGGTCGCGACGTTCGGCTTGCCGGCGGCATGCTGCTCCATCTTGCCGGCGCGACTGCCGCCGCCCATGCCCAGGTTCTTCATGGCGCCGCCAAAGCCGGCCTGCTCATGACCCTTAAAGTGGGTAAGGCTGATCACAATATCGGCATCCATGAGCGCCTGACCGATCTTGGCCTCGCGCACGTACTCGCCGCCCTCGACCGGGACGAGCGCCTCGTCGGTACCCTTGAGGCCGTCGGCGATGATAATCTGGCAACCCGTGGCATACGGGGTAAAGCCGTTCTGGTAGGCAGTGTCGATGTGCTCGAGCGCGTTTTTGCGGCTACCGACATAGAGCGTATTGCAGTCGGTGAGGAAGGGCTTGCCGCCCAGCTCCTTCACCACGTCCGCGACGGCGCGGGCGTAGTTGGGGCGCAAAAAGCTCAGGTTGCCCAGCTCGCCAAAGTGAATCTTGATGGCGACGAACTTGTTCTCAAAGTCGATCTGCTCAATACCGGCGTGACGTATGAGGCGCTTGAGCTTGTCGAGCTGGCTCTCGCGAGCATGCGTGCGCAGGTTGGTGAAGTACACCTTAGCGGGTGCTGCGGGTGCAGTTGCGGTCATAGATATATCCCCTCGGTCTATATGGCGTTACAGACATAGAGGATGGTACCAGTTAAAGCAGAGTTAAAGTCAAGTACGGAACCTAGTCATTGGGGACGTTCTTAAATGACTACTCTTGGACTTTGAGCGCCTCGGCCAGGCCCACACGTTTGATAGAACGCGTGTGCAGCAGCGCCACGACCAGGTAGGTCGCAAAGCCGATTCCTACGCACGCCGCCATGGACCAAGCGGGCACATAGATCTCGATATTGCCGTTATAGGCGAGCAGCATCGAACGGAAGATGGCCGTGAGCGAGCCAATAATGACCGGCAGGCTCAGCACGAGCGACGCCACCACGCACAGCGTGATCGAGCGGATGTACAAATGCGAGATCTCGCTCTCGCGATAGCCAAAGACCTTCATGTAGCTAATCGAACGGGCGCTGTGGTCGATCACAGCCTTGGTCAGCAGGTACATAAACAGCAGGAAGATGAACACCGCAAGTCCAACCATCATGCCGATCATTTTGCTCATCATGCCGATGAACTGGTCGCCCACGGCGCGCATGTCGTCGGGCGTGGTGTCGCCGGCAAAGTAACGAGCATCGAGGTCGAGCTTCTTGTTGCTCGCATAGCCGTTAAAGTAGGTGGCGTCGTTGTCGAACAGCTCGTTAAAGTCGTCGATGCTCATATAGACATTCATATCCGACTTGGAGCCCCAGGCACAGTCCTTGCCCGCGTACTCAAAGGAATAATGCTCGCCCTCGTACTTGTCGCTGAGCGTGACCTTCTGGCCCTCGCTCCAGCCGAACTTGTCGAGCAAGCCACCGCCAAAGACGACGCGTCCGTCGCCGACGTTGAGGTCTTTCCAATAGCGCGAGTCGGATGAAATGCCGTAGACGGAAATCGTCTCCTCGCCATTTCCATCGCCGCGGTCGTATTGCAGCTGGTAGACGGCGTATTTCTCGGCCTGCGCGATTGCGCTTGCACCATTGTCGATCGTATTGACCGGGTGGATATCGTCGTTGTCAGCGTCAATCTTAGAGGCCTTGTCGATCAGGTCGATAGCCTCGTCGCGGTTGCAGCCGAGGGCATCGGCAAGGTCATCGAGGCGCGCATAAAGCGCATCCTTCTTGTCCTGGACCTTGGCAAGCGCATCCTGCGCCGCGGTCAGGCTCTCGGCAGACGGAGATGCGGTCGCGGCATCGGCTGCCGCCTGCGCCGCATCGGCCGCGTCGTCAAGCTCGTCATCGGCATCCTGAGCGGCGGAAAGCAGCGCGCCGTCAACCGACTGCAAGCGCTCGAGTGCCGACCACTGCTCGCGCACCTCGGCGGTGCCCTCGAGCTCCAGCGGAGCCTTGAGCGTGTACTGGTGCTCGGCGACCAGGCTCGTCTCGAGGTTGTCCGCGTAGTGCGTCATCGTGGGCAGAATCGCCAGGCCAAAGAGCAGCAGCAGCGAGGCGAACGCAATGCCCACGAAGAGCGTGGCGAAGTTGCCCAGGTTGCGCAGGAAGATACGCAGGCGGAAGCGCGAGACAAAGCCCATTCGCTCCGGCAGCTGCAGGCCACGCTTGGTACCCGATTTACCGCTCGCCTCGTGACGAAGGAACTGCAACGGCGTCTTGCCCATTTTGCGAAGCAGGCCCACCAGCGTGATGAGAATGAGCGCGGCGGCAGGAACCACGGCGCACTTCACAAAGATCTCCCAGCTCCAATACACCTGGAAGGGCGGCAGGCTGTACGAACCGTAATAGAGGCTGCGCATGGGCTCGGTAAAGAACACAACGCCGAGCGCAGTGCCCAAAAGCGCCGCGACCACGCCCACGATGGCGGGAAGTGCCAGGTAGTGCAGGACGATCTCCCGACGGCGATAACCGCTGGCGAGCAGCGTGCCGATGATGGCACTCTCCTCCTCGATGGTGGCGTCGGTAAGGACCACAAAGACAAACGCCATGATCACGATGATGATGTCGAGCAACGTCGTCCACATCATGGAGTCGCCGTCCACGTCGTCGCGCGCATAGCCAATGCCCTGATTGGAATCGGCATCGATCAGATCGTCCACGCGCGCATCGACATCGGTCAGCGCCTCGACCATATCCTGCTCCGCATCGATGCGATCCGCAGTAGAGAGGTCGCGGTCGGTAAAGGTAAAGGAGTAGGTGTAGGCAGGCGCGCCGCCGGCATCCTCGAGCGCGGCAAAGCCGGCGTCGGTGACCTCGGCCACGCCATAGGTGATGGTGTTCACCGTAAAGTCCGAATTGTTGAGGAACAGCGCCTGGCTATCGGGCTGGGTCATGATGCCGCAGATGGTGTAGGTGCGACCCTCGAGCTCGACTTTATCGCCCACGGACAGGTTGTTATTGGTGGCAAAGACACGGTCGATGGCCACCTCGTCGTCCGCCTTGGGTTCCCTGCCCTCACAGTAGGACGCGATATCGACCTTGGTGCGGTGCGCATAGGTGCGCAGCGTGCGCTTGGTGCCGTCGTCGCCGGCGGTCTTTTTGATGATGGCGTCGATGGAGAAATTCTTGTAGAGCGTGACGCCGCCGACGTCGTCTGTCGCGTCCTCGGCTGCCTTGAGCTGGTCTTTGGTGGCCTCGAAGGAGGTGGTCACGCGGCCGTCCTCAATCGTGTACGCATCGCGCATGTCGTCGATAAGGCAGCCGATGGAATGCGCCGCAAGCAAAAAGCCCGATGTAAGGGCAATGCTTCCGCACATAAGCAAAAAGATGCCCAGGTACTTACCGATATTGCGGCGCAGCTCGCGCGGGAGACGTTTTGCGAGAGGTGTCATGGCGCCGCCTACCAATCGAGCTCGGCGGCTGCGACGGGCGACTCGTTGAGCTCATCCTCGACGATGCGCCCGTCGCGCAGGCGCAGCACGCGATTGGCCATGCGGGCGATGGCAGCGTTGTGGGTGACGATAATGACGGTGCAGCCGTACTCGCGGTTGACGTCTTCCATGAGCTGCAAGATTTCCTTGGACGTCTTGTAGTCAAGCGCGCCCGTGGGCTCGTCGCACAGCAGCAGGCCCGGGTTTTTGACGAGCGCGCGGCCGATGGCACAGCGCTGCTGCTGGCCGCCCGAGACCTGGCGCGGGAACTTGTTGCGGTGCTCGTAGAGACCCAGCGAACGCAGCAGGTCGTCAATGTTGAGCGGCTTTTTGGACAGGTGTGCCGTGACCTCGATGTTTTCCTTGATGGTGAGGTCGGGCACCAGGTTGTAGAACTGAAAGACAAAGCCCAGCTCGCGGCGGCGATACTCGCCCAGGTCGGCAGGCTTGAGCACCGTGAGGTCGCAGCCGTCCACCAGAATAGAGCCGGCGTCGGCATCCTCCAGGCCGCCGATCAGATTAAGAAATGTCGACTTGCCCGAGCCCGAAGGCCCCAGCATGACGCAGACCTCTCCGCGGTTGATGGACGTGTCGATGCCATCGAGTACCGTCAGACGCGCGTCACCGTCGCCGTAGTGTTTCTTGAGCCCTTTGACCTGGACATAGGCTTCCCGCGTTGCCATGCTATCCCCCGTTGTTAGCCTTCTGCTACTTTTCTAGGGTAATAGTAAACCTGGGCGAACTATTTTTAAGCGACGTGCGCGATTTTTTCCAAACCAGTCATTGGGTACTCATTGGGGACAGACTTAAATGACTGAAACCACTCATTTAAGTCTGTCCCCAATGAGTACCCAATGACTAGGTGGCTAGGCGCGGGATTTGGTGCGTGCGAGGGCGAGGCCTACGGCGGCGATGGCCACGGCGAAGAGTGCCGTGACGCCCAGGTCGCAGGCGATGTCCCCCAGCACGGCGGACGTCAAATCCGAGGCAAGTGCCTTGCTGATCGCGTCGTTCACCCAATATGTCGGCACAAAATGCGCCACCGTCTGCACGGCCGGGCCCATCAGCGACAGGGGCATCCAGGCGCCGCCCAAAAACGTCATGAGCATGCCGAGCAGGTTGCCCACGCCGTTGAGCAACTCCTCGCGCGCACCCAGGCTCGAAAGCGCAAAGCCAACGGCCAGCGGCGTGCACGCCAGGGCAAACGTCGCCGCCAGCGCCAGGCACACACGGCCCACGCCGACTTCGGCAACCGCGCCGGCAAAGCCCACGACGCCCATCATGCTCGACACGAGCCAAATGCAGACGGTGAGCACGGCAGCGGCCGCAAACACGGCGAGCGAACGCTGGCGCTCGGAGACCGGGCCGGCATCCATGCGGCGCACGCGCTCGGGCTCGTTCATGCCCGAGAACACCAATCCCACCGACACGATGACCGACGAGATAATCGCGTACGCGCCAAAGTTGAAATACGACTCGAGCGTGGCGGCGGCTGTCGAGTCAACCTTGACCTGCTCGATCTCGACCTTGGCGCGCTTCGCGGCCGCATGCTCGGCAGCCTTGGCGACGCTACCGTTAGAGGCGGCGGGCTCAAGTGCGGCCGCAGCGCCCGCGAGCGAGATCCAGCGCGAGGCCTCGGCAGACGAAAGCGCTGCCGCCATGGTACCGGCGCCGTAGGTCACATCGAGCTTGGGCAGAGACTCCCCCGCGCGGGCGGCTGCAACAAGGTCACCCTCAAACCCCTCCGGGATAAAGAACACGCAGTCGGCGCTACCCTTGGCGCTATTGCTCTTGGAGAGCGCGTCCGCAAGATCGTATGTATCGTCGCCGATGCCCGTGACCAGCTCAAAACGCGAACCCAGATGCTTGGTAAGCGCACGCGAAAGGTCGCTGTCGTCGCGGTCGACCACGATCACGTTGGTGTCGTAGGGCTTGTACTCGGTAAGCTGCGACGAGTTCCAGCTCACCGATGCCGCGATGAATACGCCCATCAGTGAGATGAACACCGTGTAGATGAGCAGGTAGAACGGGTGCGCCAGCGCCATGCGAAGCGCGGTCTTAAAGGTGCTCATAGCGGCTCCTTCCAAAGATCAGCGTGGCGGCGGCAACGAACAGCAGCGCCATAAGGACCAGCGCGCCGGCGCGAACGGCAAAGGGGCCCAAGTCCTCAAAGAAATACAGGCGGTTGAACATGTCGCAGATGAGCTTGACGGGGTTGAGCCAGCATTCGGCCGGGCAGGCGCGGGCAACGTCATCGGCAAGCGCCATCGCCGGTTCACCGTAGAGCCCGGCGAACAAAGCGCACGTGGTGGCAAAGCCCGTAAGGATGCCGGACTTGGACGCCTTGCCGCCCTTAACGGGAAGCGTGCCCACAAAGAGTCCCAGGCCCGTGGCGGCAAGCGCGGAGGCGGCACCGCCCACCAGACACAGCCCCTCGCGCCCGCCAAAGTCGACGCCCACGACCAGGCGCACGTAGCCGATCGCGATTGCCATCGAGGCAAAGGAGACCAGCCACGAGCCGACAAAAATGCCGGCCAGCGACGTCGTCTTGGAAAGACCGCCCACGCAGCGACGCGCACCAAGGCCCGACAGATTGGGCTGCAGATCGACGACGCTCAAGGCGGCAAACTCGGCAGACATCATCGCGACCAGGCCAAAGAGCGCGTAGTAGTAAATGACCGTGCCATCGGGCGTGGTGCGTGTCAGGCTTACGCGGCGGGTGCCACCCTCGAGCGACAGGGCGCGCGCAACCGCCTCCGGGTCGGCGAGCGCCGCCGGGTTGTCCTGGGCAATCTGGGACATGAGCTCGGCATTTTGCGTATACGAGCTTGCCACCGTCTCCAAAATGCTGCGGTCGGTGAGCACCGACGACGCACGCGAGTTGTCATAGCTCGAAAGCAGCGTGAGGTTGGGCGTGCCCGCGTCGTCGACCGTATAGATGCCCGCGACCTCGCCGGCCTTAAGCGCACGGTTCGCATCGGCTGCATCGTCGCACTCGTGGATCTCGAGCAGCTGGTCGTCGCCTTCCTTGGCAAGCGACGTCGCCACGTCCTTAAAGGTCGAGGCGTCCCAGGCCTCGTCAGCCACGACGGCTACCGGCACCGGGTCGACCTTGCCGTCGGAGCTCAGGTTCGCAAACATAAACATGAACATCGTTGAAAGCGCAATGGGAAAGATCGCGCCCCAAACCCACGTGCTCGGCCGGCGCAGCAGCGTCTTGACCGTAATGATAATGGTGTTGAACATGGCCGCCCCCTAGTCGCGCAGCTCGCGGCCGGTGATCTCAAGAAACACGTCGTTGAGGGTCGGCGGCTCGCTCCACACGCGGCCGAGTGCCACGTCGGCGGCGCGCAGCGTGTCGAGGATGTCAACCAGATTGTGTGGGCTCGCCTCGCAGGTGCAGACGAGCTCGCCGCCGGACAGCTCGACGCTGAGCACGTGCTCGAGGGCGCGCAGCCGCTTGACCGTGACGGGCTCGACGGCGCCGACCTCGACGGTCACGCGCTCGCCCATCTGGATCATGCGCTTGAGCTCGTCGTTGGTGCCCTGTGCCAGCACGCGCCCACCGTCCATGATCATGATGCGGCTGCAGATCTGCTCGACTTCCTCCATGTAATGGCTGGTATACGCCACCGTGGCGCCCTCGTCGCGCAGGCGGCAGATGCCCTCCAGGATGGCGTTGCGGCTCTGCGGGTCGACCGCCACCGTGGGCTCGTCAAAAAAGATGAGCTCGGGCTTGTGCGCGATACCGCAGGCGATGTTGAGGCGACGCGCCAGGCCACCCGAGAGCTTGCCGGGGCGGAACTTGGTAAAGTCGCCCAGCCCGACAAAGTCGATCGCCTCGTCCACCAGCGCGCGGCGGCGCTTGCGGTCGTTGACGTAGAGGCTGCAGAAATAGTCGATGTTCTCGCGCACCGTGAGCTCGTCGAATACCGCCACCTGCTGCGGCACCACGCCGATGCGGCGCTTGAGGTCGTAGCGGGCGGGTGTCATGGGCTCGCCGAACAGCTCGATGGTGCCCTTGTCGTAAGCGAGCAGCTGCAGAATACAGTTGATGGACGTGGTCTTGCCCGAGCCGTTGGGTCCGAGCAGGCCAAAGATCTCGCCGGGGGCGATGCTCAGGTTAAAGTGGTCGAGCGCGATAAGATCGTCGTAGCGCTTGACGAGGTTTTCGACGTGGACGATGTCTGTCATGAGGCGGCCCTTCTGTTGATTGCAGCCCGGTACGATTGCATCATCGCAGGAGCCGCCGGCGCGCGCCAGTGAGCTTTGTCACGAGTGCGAGGGGGCAGAGGTGAAAACCCCCGCTCGCGCGAGCGATCGACGCCGCTTTGCCGCGTGGGAGGAATGTCACAGTTGCGCAGGCGGTCCCTCCACCACGCGCGGCTTCGCGTACAATACCCGTATGAACAGGCTTTTCGACAAATCGATCGTGCTGGCGTGCTGTATTGCGGCCGCCATGGGTCTTGCTGTGGACGCTCGCCTGGTCGCGGCGTTTTGCCTTGGCATTATTGCCACCTCGCTGGCCGAGGTCGCACAGGGGGAACGCACGCGCCGCGTAAGCGAGGCCGCGAGTTACGCTTACATCATCGCGGCTGTCTTCGTGCCGCCGTTTGTGCCGTTTGCGCCTCTCGCCCTCTATGACATCGCGCGACGCGTGCGCCGCGAGCACGCCTGGATCGCACTGAGCATTGGCTCCGTCTTTACCTTTGCGCTTGTCGCGGACCTTCGCGCCGACGAGCTCACCGCCCGAACGCTCCTGCTGACCACCATCCTTTCGGTTGCCGCCACCTTGTTATCGCTACGTACCGCCCAGTTGGAGCGCGAACAGCAGCGCATGCGCCGTATCCGCGACGAGCTGCAAGAACGAGCTCTGGCGCTGGAGGCGCGCAACCGCGATCTTGCCGACCGCCAGGACTACGAAGTCGAGCTCGCGACACTCGCCGAACGCGCCCGCATCGCGCGCGAAATCCACGATAACGTCGGACACCAGCTCACGCGTGCCTCGCTACAAGCCGAAGCCCTGCGCGTGATCCACGCCGACGAGCCCGGCGTCGCCGTCGATTTCGCCGACGTCAAACGCACGGTTGACGAGGCGCTCCAGCTTGTGCGCACCAGCGTCCACGCGCTCAACGACAACGCCGTCGACCTTTCCGTGCAGCTCGAACGCATTGTTGAAGGCGCGCGCTCGGACGGCGGCCCGCAGATTGAGCTTGAAGTTATGACCGAACATGCGCCCGCAAACGTCGCGAACTGCTTTGCGGCGGTCCTGCGCGAGGCGCTCTCCAACACCATGCGCCACGCTTGCGCCCATACTGCCACCGTACGGTGCATGGAGCATCCGTCGTTTTACCAGCTCATCGTTACCGACGATGGCGTGGGCGGGGTCCAAGCAATCGGCCGTGGCGCCGCGGAGGGCATGGGGCTCGCCTCCATGCGCGAGCGCATCGAGGCGCTTGGCGGCACCTTCACCGCCGGTCCGCGCGCCGGCGTCGGCGGCTGGCGCGTGTTTGCCACCGTTCCCAAACAGCAAGGAGATGAGGACCGATGAGGCTCATCGTTGTCGACGACGACCGCTTGGTGGTCGATTCGCTCAAGATTATCCTGGGCGCCCAGCCGCAGATCGAGGTGGTGGGTACCGGCGCCAACGGCAACGATGCGGTGGCGCTCTACACCGAGTACTCACCCGACATCGCGCTGCTCGACATTCAGATGCCAGGACGCGACGGCCTATCGGCGGCACGCGAGATCCTCGAGCGCGACCCTGCGGCGCGCGTGGTGTTTCTGACGACATTCCCGGATGACGAGTACATTGTGTCGGCGCTCAAACTGGGTGCCCGCGGCTACCTGATCAAAACCGATGTCGCCGCCATTCCGCCAGCGTTAGCGCAGGTCATGGATGGCAAACGCGTACTCGAAGGTAAGGCGATCGAGGATATCAACTTTGATGGGGCGGACGTCGAGGCCGGCGCGACCCGCCGGCCCGCGGCCTTTGTCAGCCTGACCGACCGCGAGTTCGAAGTCGCCGAGCTCATCGCCCGCGGCCTCGACAACAAGGAGATTGCCGCCACCGCTTATATGGGCGAAGGCACAGTGCGCAACCACATCAGCTCGATCCTTGCCAAAATGGGCCTGCGCAACCGCACGCAGATCGCCATCGCCTACCTGCGGGGGTAATTGCCCGAAGACCGACCGCCCCGGCAAAGAAAAATAGCTGCTACCGATTTAATGCTATTTCAAAACTATGCCGGATTACGGGGCTAAAGTCGGGACCCTCATCCATACCTTCATTTTTTGGAAAACGGCAGGCTATCTACCTGCGGTTTTGTTTTTGCGGTTTTCTATATGGTCGGAGGTTCGCTATCCAGCCCCGTAATCCGGCATGGTTTTGTTCGTGGCGGTACAACCGCGCGTTTAAGCGCGGGGCCGGTGGGGCAATTTTGCCCCACCGGCCCTATCCCAACGCTATACCAGCCCCAGTCCAGAGTTATTCCGGTTTGGTTTCTACCGTGGGAGTCTTGTTCGCCGCAACTGGAGTGCGGGCGGTGTCCATGCTCAGACAGTGCTTGGGGCAGCTCTCGATGCACTCGCCGCACACCACGCAGGCGTACGGGTCGATCGACCAGGTGCCGCCTTTGCGATCGACCGCGAGCGCGCCCGCCGGGCAACGCCGCGCGCACATGCCGCAGCAGATGCACACGTCCATGTCATTGACGATATGCCCGCGCAGTCGCTCGGGCGCCGCGAGCTTCTCCTGCGGATAGCACACCGTGACCGGCCGCTTGACCATAGAACCCAAGGCCGTCTTGGCAAATGTCAGCAAACTCATGCCGCGCCTACCTTTCCGTGCAGCTAATGCAGGGATCGATGGTCAGGATAATCATGGGCACGTTGGCAAGAAGCACGCCCTGCAGCGCATGCGTCAGACCCGCCAGGTTTTGCGACGTCGGCGTCCGCACGCGGAAGCGGTCCAAGTTCTTGGTGCCGTTACCGCGCACATAGTAATACGCCTCGCCGCGCGGCTGCTCAATCACAACCTCGCCGAGCGCGCCGTCGGCCGGCGTGAGCTTGGTGCGCCCGCCGATTCCGTCGTGCGGAATCTTGCCCACAAGCTCCTTGATGATGTCCATGGCCTGCGTGACCTCGGCGCAACGCACCTGGCAGCGGGCATAGCAGTCGCCATCGGTCGCCACGATAGGTTCAAACGCGGCCAGATCCGCATAGGCGCCGTCGCCAAACATGCGCACGTCGTAGTCCACGCCCGAGGCACGACCGAACGGGCCGACCATCGAAAGCTCCAGCGCTTCCTTCTTGCTAATCACGCCCACGCCATGCAAGCGCTCGCCGCAGCTATTGTCGTCCAAAAACGTATGCACCAGGGCCTCGTAGTCGGGACGCATGGCATCGAGCGTCTGGACAATGCCTGCCAGCTCGGAGTCCTCGATATCGTGCTTAAGGCCGCCGATCTCGTTAATCGAAAGGATCACACGGCCGCCGCAGGTGCTCTCAAAAATCTTGAGAATCTGCTCGCGCAGCGTCCACGAGCGATAGAACAGCGCCTCGAAGCCAAAGGCATCGGCGAGCAGGCCCAGCCACAGCAGGTGCGAGTGAATGCGCGAAAGCTCGTGCAAAATGGTGCGGATATACTGCACGCGGCCGGGCACCTCGATGTCGAGCATGCGCTCGCAGGCGCTGGCATAGCCGCAGCTATGGCCCACGGCGCAGATACCGCAGATGCGCTCGGCGATGTAGCCAAACTGATGCATATCGCGCTTTTCGGTAAGCTTCTCGAGTCCGCGGTGCACAAAGCCGATCTGCGGAATTGCCTCGATAACGCGGTCGTCCTCGATCACCAGGTCCAGATGAAGCGGCTCGGGCAGCACCGGGTGCTGCGGGCCAAACGGAATAACGGAGCGATGTGCCATGGACCTTACGCCTCCTTTTTCTGCTTGTCGCGGGCGGCCTTGGCGGCAAGCGCCGCGCGGACCTTGGCCGCTTTCTCGGGATCCATGGCGGCGAGCTTTGCTTCCAGCTCGGCGGCTTTGAGCGCGGCCTTGGCGGCAGCTTCATCGTGCTGAGCATCGGAGCCGGCAGCCGCAGCGGACTGAGCGACAGTAGCACCCGCAGTACCCTCCCCCGCAGCGGCCGCGGCAGCGGCAGCCTTCTCGGCGGCGGCCTTGCGCGCCTTGGCCTCGGCGGCGGCACGGACCTTCATGGCTTTCTCGCGCGCGGCCTTCACCTCGGGCGTGATAACGCTCATGGGCTCGGCAGTCGAGACCTGGTAGAAAAAGCCGTTGAAGTCGACCTGCATGTCGGTGATGGCAAGACCAAATAGGTCATGCGCTTCGTTTTCAAACGGGAATACCGCCGGATAGTACGAGCTGATGGACGGAATCTCCTGGTACTGGTCGATACCCTCGACCATCAGATTCTCAATCGCATAGTTGCCGTCCTGCGCGATATGCTCCCGAGCAGCACGAACGTTGATAAACGTATAGACCAGGCGATACGATCCGTCGTCCACACAGCGCTCGGCGTGCATCTGCACAAAGCGGGCACCGAAGCCCTTGAGCGCCTGCACATGCGGCAACAGCTCGTCGATTCCGACGGTGGTATAGATTGCCTTTTGCATTACTCGGCCTCCTTTGCAGCGACGGGCGCACCGTCAGCCGCGCCTGCGTCGACACCGACCCCGGCCCCCGCAGCAGCCACGAACCCGTCCTCGCCCAGCTCAACGCCACCGTCCCAGGTTGCGGCACCGCCCACGGTGAGCGGGTCGCCGCCGGCGCGCATCACGGCTTCCTTCTGATCCAGGATGCCGCACGCCTCCACGATGGCATCGATCACCGTCTCGGGACGAATGGCGCACCCGGGCGCGTACACGTCCACGGGAATCGCGCGGTCCACGCCACCGATCACGTTGTACGCATCGCGGAACACGCCGCCCGAACACGCGCAGATACCGCAGGCCACCACGCACTTGGGCTCGAGCATCTGGTTGTAGATCTGGCGCACGACGGGCAGGTTCTGGGCATTGACCGACCCCGTCACCAAAAAGATATCTGCATGCTTGGGGTTGCCGGTGTTGACCACGCCAAACCGCTCCGCATCGAACAGCGGCGTGAGCGAGGCCAGCACCTCGATATCGCATCCGTTGCAGCTCGAGCCGTCGTAATGAATAACCCACGGCGAGCGCGACATTTTATGATCCATGGATGCCGCCTCCTAAATAAACACGTCGACGAGGATGGGCATAAGGTTGAGCAGGCCAAACACCAGCGCCACACCCCATCCGAGCTTAAAGCAGCTGCGCCAGGTGCTGCGTGCGAAGGTGTTGTCGATCAGTACCTCGACAAAATACGTCGCAGCCATCACGACCAGGGCGACCACCCAGCTCACCGGGTTGTCCCAAACAAAGAACATGCCCACCCACATCAAAAACAGCACGGTCTCGCACCAGTGCATAAGGGTCATCTTGGCCAGCGTGCCGCCGCTCATCTCGGTGGCGACGCCCTGGACGATCTCCTGATGCGCGTGATGCGAGTACGAAAGATCGAACGGCGACTTGCGCAGCTTGATGGTAAGCACCGCGAGCAGCGCGAGGAAAATGGGCGCGCTGTACACGATGATGGGGGCCGACTGCCCCGTCACGGCAATGGAATCGAAGCTGTCGGTGGCAAGGTACAGGCCCACGCTCATCAGCAGAACGGCGGGCTCGTAACTCATAACCTGCAGCAACTCACGATCGGCGCCAACCTGGGCAAACGGACTTTGCGTCGAGGCGGACGCCAGCACCACAAAGATCGCGGCGAGCGTAACCATAAAGGCGCACAGCAGCGTGTTGGAACCCGACACAAAGATGCCGCCGCCCACGACGGTGAAGATGAGCGCGCACGCCATGTAGGTATCGTCCATGGTGTTTACGCTGGCGGGGGCTTTGCGCAGCAGCTTGGAAACGTCGTAGAAAGGCTGCAGCAGGCGCGGGCCCACACGGCCCTGCATGCGGGCCGAAAGTTTGCGGTCAACGCCGTCGATCAGGCCGCCCACAAGCGGCGCCAGCAAGGCAAATGCCACGGTGCCAATAAAAATGCCCACGACGCCCGAACCTTCAAAATACTTGCCGCGCAGCACCGAGGGCGCACTCATGGCAAGTCTCTCGGGCCCAATCCATGCGCAACACAGCAGCGCAAACAAGATAATGCTGCAGCACACGACGCTACCCGCGGGGCCAATACGCTTCTCGCCAAGGGCGTCCTCCGAGTACCAATTGCGCTTTTCGGCCTTTACCTCGTGTCCCATCGAGCCGCGGAAATGGCGATATTTGTCGGTTCCCACACCCGAAAGATATACGTTTACATGCGGTTTGTTGCTCACGCGGAATGAAGTCAGCAACACCACGGCAATAAAAGCCACGATAACCACCATCAGATACATGGCGTCCTTGCCAATAACGTACGGCACGCGGCCAAACACCATGGCCAAGTAAGGCGACACCAGACCGCTCGAGATAACCGGGAACGCCACGCAGCACAGAATAAGCAGCGCGGCGATGGTGTTGAGGGCCATCCATTCGGTCTTATGGACATTGACCTCAACGTTTTGAGCCGTGGGGTCGACGCCCGAAAGCTTGGCAAGCCACTTGCCCCAGAAGAAGAACGTCGCGGCCGAGCCAAAGGCAAGCACCATGATCATGAGCACGTTGCCGGTCTGCGCGAACGCCACCAGGGCGCCCCACTTGGACACGAGCATGCCAAACGGCGCCACAAACATGCCCATGATGCCCAGCATCATCAGGCGCGTCAGGTGCGGCATGCGGCTGAACATGCCGTCCATGTCCTCGATATCGCGGCTGCCGATATGATGCTCGGCCGTGCCCACGCACAGGAACAGCAGCGACTTGGCCACCGTGTGGAACAGGATCAGGAAGATGGCCGCCCATACGGCCTCGGGCGCGCCGACACCCAAGCAGGCACTAATGAGGCCCAAGTTGGAAATGGTGGAGTACGCGAGCACACGCTTGGCGTTGCTCTGCGAGATGGCCATGAGGGCAGCGAGCAAAAACGTGATGGCACCCACACTCGTGACCATAAAGCCGGTCACGGGATAGATGGCATAGAGCGGGCTCAGCTTGACCATCAGGAACACGCCGGCTTTGACCATGGTTGACGAGTGCAGCAGGGCGCTCGTGGGCGTGGGGGCAACCATGGCGCCAAGCAGCCAAGTGTGGAACGGCATCTGTGCGGCCTTGGTAAGGGCGGCGAGCGATAGCAAGATGACCGGCATCACCAGCAGCGCGGACTGCGCGGTGCCGGCGCCGGAAAGCTCGATCATGCCCGAGATGGTCAGCGGCATGCCGTTAACGTGCAGGTACATGAGTCCGACCAAAAACGCGATGCCGCCCAGCATGTTGAGGATGATCTGGGTGAAGGCGTTTTTGATGGCCTCGGGCGTGCGCGTGTAGCCAATCATAAGGAACGAGCACACGGTGGTGATTTCCCAGCCGCAGAACAGCCACTCAAGGTTGTCGCTCGTCACGATGACGAACATGGCCGAGAGGAACAGGAACATAAGCGCCAGGAACTGCGGGCGACGGTCGGGCGCGGTCTGCCCGCGCAGCGCAGCCTCGTGCTCGTCGTGGGCCTGGAAGTCCTTCATGTAGCCCAGGGCATACACGCAGATAAGGCTGCCGACGATACCGACGGCGAGGACCATGATCACGCTCATGTAGTCCAGGTAGAGCGGCGTCGCCGTGACGGCTTCGGCCGCGGGCAGCGTCATGGCCGCAAAGGCGAGCGAACCCACCAGCTGGACTATGCCGAGCACCGTGGTGAGCGCGTTCCTATATTTATACGCGTTGTACAGGATGACGGCGCACAGGATGACATCGATGGCGGAGCTGATGATCGAGAGCACATGCGAGGTGCCGGGGGCAACCTCAAAGCTCTGCGGACCCGTGCCAAAAAACATGACGGCGACTACAACTGTCACCGCCATAATAATGCCGGAACCTATGAGCCCCACCGCATCGCGGGCGCGGTCACCGCGCGCGAGCAGCATGCCCAGCGCCGGTACCAGCGGAAACAGGGTAAGGAAATACAGTAGCGTCATACCATCACTCCCCCATGCAAAAACGCTGCAATTGTTTAACGTTATAGCTCAATTGAGGAGCAGCGGCGGCAGGTTTTCGGTCAACTGGGGAGTTTTAGGCGTACGGGGTAAGGGCACGTCTGCTTTGGAGCAGAGAGGCGACGCTCCCCTATCGCAGCGACAGGCGCGCGGGCCACTGCGCGCGGTTTATTGGCCACTTTGGAGGATGTCCCGACAGGCTCGCGCCGGTCCAAAAAGTTGGCGCGGCAAGAAAAATGCGCCCCTGTGGGCGCACCATCCCGTTTGCTATTCCGCCTTTTTAACGCGCGGCTTGCGACCGCGCGGCTTATCGACCAGTGCGGACTCACCGCCCTCACGGTACTGACGGCACCAAGCCTTGACCGAAGACTCGCTGGGAATCTTGTGCTTGATCATGGCCTCGCGAACCGTCAAGCCGCTTTCCAGACGGTCCTTAACCACAGCGAGCTTTACGTCGTACGAATAGGTGTGATGATGCGAACCGGCATTGAGAACGGCGTCGGCACCGCCCACGGCATACGCGCGGGCCCACTGACGAGCCGTGGCCTGGGGAATGCCAAGCTCCGCGGCGAGGGCGCGATGGCCGACCCCCTCTTGGAGGATCTCGACGGCGCGCTGCCTAACCTCGGGCGCATGCGTGCGAGTCCTAGTTGCTTCCGACATACCTGCCACTTCTTAGCCTTAACCGTTAATCTGCTTTCTTACGTGCAAGTTAGATAGTAGCATTTTACTGTTTGCTCAAAGCAGTTAATTAAAATAGACGCGGCGTTATCTGGGCATTTGGCACCAAATTACGACATTTCTTTATCGATTATTTACGCTGGTAGCTGACTCGCAGCTAATCGTCATTCGCTTGTCAACAAAATTGGCATCTCTTTATGTCCTTTGGTATAGAGGATATAATTATTAACCCCTCCCCCAATATTTTTGAGTGATCTGCAAGGCAGTAGACGTCCTCACTCCTCATGATTACCGCGCATTGCCATCCACCGGAGCAAAACAAAAAGGGCGGGACCTGCTGCGCTTGCAGGCCCCGCACCGGTTAACACCCGACGGGACACAGCCGGGCGAGACGGATCCGTGCTACCGCCCCGCCTGGCCGCGATGTTCAACTACAGCTCGTTGGCCGCGTGATACGCCGTGCGAATGGCGCTCGCAATGTCGGCGGTGCGCTCACCCGAGCAGTCGCCCACGCAAGTCACGGGCACCGTCACGCCATCCAGGTCAAACGCGTTGGCCTTGGAGCCCACGGCCATCACCACGTAATCGCAGGCGATCTTCACCGGCTCCTCGGCGCCGTCCTCGGTGGTGCAAATGGCCTCAACGCCCTCGTCGGTAATGGCGGTCAGGCGGGTCTTCACGTGCTGCTCCACGTTGTGCTCGGCAAAGTCGCTCATAATCAGCGGCAGAATGGTCTCGGACTCGCCCGCGGCAATCTTGTCGAGCATCTCCACGATCGCCACCTGGCAGCCGTGCTGCAGCAGGTACTCGGCAGTCTCGGTGCCCACCAGGCCACCGCCAATGACGGCGGCGCGGCCCGTAAGCTCCACCTTGCCGGCCAGCACGTCCCAGCTCGAGACGACCTTCTCCGAGTCGGCGCCCGGAACGGGGATGACCACGTCGTGCGCGCCCACGGCCACAATCGCGGCATCGGCGGCGTTGAGGTCCGCGGGGCTAGCGGCATGGTTGAGCTCAACCTTCACGCCCAGGCCGGGCAGAATCTTCTCGTAATACTCGACCGAGCGCATGATCTCGTCCTTGCGCGGAGGCGCGGCCGCCAGCACAATCTGGCCGCCCAGATGATCGCTCGCCTCGTAGACGGTCACATCGTAGCCGCGCTTGGCCGCCACGCGCGCGGCCTCCAGGCCGGCAATACCGCCGCCCACCACGGCGATCTTCTTGTCGCCCTCGCCCGGCTTGATGGCGATGGTCGCCTCGTCGCCGTTCTCGGCATTGAGCACGCACGAGATGTACTTGCGATTTTGAATCGCGTCGACGCAGCCCTTGTTGCAGTTGAGGCACTCGCGGATGGGCTCACCCGTGGCGGCCTTCAGCGCAATGTCGGGGTCGCACATGAGCGAGCGGCCATAGGCGATGATGTCGGCGGCGCCGTCTTCCAGAATCTTCTCGCCGGCCTCGACCGAAACAACACGGCCGACGGTTGCCACCGGCACGGAGACCAGGGCCTTGACGCGCTCGGCCACGGGCAGCGTCCAGTTGTAGGGCATGGCGCCCATGGGCGGAATGGTGTCGCCCATGTTGCCGGTGTGGTTGGCCTGTGCGACCTGGATCATATCGATGCCCGCGCCCTCGAGCAGCTTGGCGAACTCGCAGGCCTCGTCGGGCTGCAGGCCGCCCTTGCCGCGCGGCGTGCCGTCGGGGTTCTCCATGATCACGGGGAGCTTGTACTCCACCATCAGCTGCGGCGCGGCTTCCTTAATGGCAGCGACGACCTCCAGCGCGTAGCGAACGCGGTTCTCGAACGAGCCGCCGTACTCGTCGGTGCGCTGGTTGAGGATGGCCGAGCACAGCGAACCTACCAGGCGGTCGCCGTGGACCTCGATGGCATCGATCCCGGCCTGCTGCGCGCGAGCGGCCGAGGCGGCGATAGCCTCCTTGATCTGGGTGAGCTGCTCCACACTCGCCTCGTTCACAAAGTGCTGCATGTCGTGGTGCAGCTTGGCGTAGGCCTGGTTGCGGATCTCGTTGGACTCGGCCATCTTGGCGGCAAAGGTCTCCTCGTCGCCGGCGGCCTTGGCCTCCTGCGCGGCCTTGGCGGCGGCCATGGATCCCATGACCATGCGGCCGACACCGGGCACGTCGTACTCGGGGTGGAACAGCTGCAGCGCGACCTTGGCGCCGTGCTTGTGGACGGCATCGGCCAGGGCCTTAAACGTGGGGATTTGGGCGTCGGTCGCCAGCTTGGGCGTGGGGCTTGCGGTCATGACGGGAGCAACGTCGCCGATGACGATGTAACTCACGCCGCCACGGGCCAAGCGCTCGTAAAAAGCCAGGCTGCGCTCGCCAATGGAGCCGTCACGCTCCTCGTAGCCGGTGGTCAGCGGCGGAAACATAATGCGGTTTTTGAGCTCAAGGGGGCCAACCGTAATGGGCTGAAGCAGCTTGGATGCAGGTGCGGTCATGGACATTCCTCTCTTGTAGGCGCGGCGGCGATGTTGCCGCGTAGTTGTCTAGAGGATATGGCATGGGAATACAACAGCGCAACGGAAATCGGCGGACAGCAGGTAGCGGCAGGTGGATGGGGCAGGGCGGCCCGTCGGTTTGTCTCAATCTGTAACAGTTACGCGACAAAACCGGGTCTTACTGTTACAGATCGAGACAAACCAAACCCGCCTGCTAAAAAATCTCAATCTATAACAACAACTCGGCAAAATCCGTCCCTCGTGTTACAGATTTAGACAAACGAAGACCGTCCTGCCGAAACATCTCGATCTGTAACACTTAGCCGCCCAAATCGGGTCTAGATGTTACAGATCGAGATTTTGTTTAAGAAGCCGAGAATTGGACCGAAAACACAGTCCCGGAATAACAAAAAAGCTCGCCGGCTAGGCCGACGAGCTGCAAGTTCTTGGTCGCGGGGGCAGGATTTGAACCTACGACCTCCGGGTTATGAGCCCGGCGAGCTACCAGACTGCTCCACCCCGCAATGTCTGGGCGCCTCATGTGCGCAAGAAAGAATATTACGCGGGAGTTCGGTAAACGGCAAGGAAAATCTCGTAGAGCATAATTCCTTCATATTTAAACCCCTCAGCCCCTATCACCGTAAACGAATCGCAGCCGAGCGCCGTCGACGGCACGTATACAATGGTGCGCGTCCTTTTATGCCGACACCGGGAGTAGACATGCTGCTCGCTATCGATATGGGAAACACGCAGACGGCCATGGGCCTGTTTGACGGAGACGAGCTGGTGCAGTCGTGGCGCATGCCCACCGACCGCTCCTATACCGCCGACGAGATCCATGTGCGCCTGATGGGTTTCTTTAAGATGTACGGCCTTTCGCTCGATGCGGTCGACGCGATCGCCTTTGCGGGCGTGGTGCCGCAGCTCTCGCGCGAGTGGCACGCCGTGGCCGACCGCATTGCCGCGGACGCCATCGTCATCGGGCCGCAGACGGCCGCCGTAACCAAGCTGCGGGCGGCGCGCCCCCAGGCCGTTGGTGCCGACCGCATCGCCAACGCCGTCGCTGCCGAGACCTTCTATGGCGCGCCGGCGATCGTGGTGGACTTTGGCACCGCGACCAATATCGACGTCATCGATGAGGACGGTTATTACATTGGCGGAGCGATCGCGCCGGGCATTCGCATCTCCATGGACGCGCTTGCCGCCCGTGCCGCCAAGCTCGCCAGCGTGCCGCTCGAGGCGCCCGAGCACGCCATCGGCCGCGATACCGAGGAGTGCATCAAGGTCGGCGCCGTAACGGGCGCCGCCGCCATGGCTGAGGGCCTGGTCGCGCGCATGAAGCGCGAGCTGGGCCGCGAGGATGCCACCGTTATCGCCACGGGCGGTCTCGCCAGCATCGTCGCCGATTCGACCGACGCCTTCGACATAGTCGACGGCCAACTCACCATCAAAGGCATCTGCGAAATCTACCGCCGCATGCAGGAGTTAGCGTAGGCTCTGGCGAAGCCGAGACGCTACAGCCCGCGAATTCGTACAGCCTCGGGCGGAAACTCCTGCTCGCCGGCATCGGTCTTGATGGTCGCGCGGCCCCAGATGTCCAGGCCCGCAAACACACCGACCGCAAGCGGCAAGCCGTTGGGAGACACCGCCGCAACCTGGCGGCCCAGCAGCGGCACCATGTCGAAGTACTCGCCCAGCACGGGAGCCAGCGGCCCTGCGGCGCCTTGCGGCGTGTTGGCAACAACCGCCCAGGCGTCCACGCGGGCCAGCACGGCGGCGGCCAGCGTCTCGACCAGCGCTTCGTCAGCCACGTCCACACCAAGCTCGCTCAGCGCCGAACGCTCAATATCCACCGTCACGGCACCGAACATGCCCGCAGCACCGGCACCGCCGTTCACGGCAACACGCGCGAGCGACGTCTCAAACGCAGGCGCACCGCACACGATATCGCTCGGCCACTGGATACCCACCTTACCGGCAAGGCCCAACCCCGGCGTCGAAGCCGTGCCCACAAGCGCGTCCATCATGCCCATAGCCGCCACAAACGGCAGGCCGTGGAAGGCATGCATGTTCACATCGGGGCGCACGACCAGCGAAAACATCAGCGATGCATCGCCCGCGCTCCACGCGCACCAGCCCGCGGACATGCCCTCGCGGCCCGCGTCGCGCGCCGCGTCGAGCTCGGTGCCAGCGGCAACAGCATTCATCTCGATCATCTACATACGCCCCAATTCGCCCACGATATGGCCCACGCGGTCCTCGGGCTCCTTGACCTCGACGCCGTTGTAGCGGAAGAACCGCGCCGGGTCGTGCATCAGGTCCTCGAGCGGCACCAGCACAAAATCGCGTTCGCCGATCAGCGGATGCGGCAGGCGCAGCTTTTTGCCGCCGTGGGTCTCGCCGTCCATCCACAGCAGGTCCAGGTCGATGGTGCGCGGACCGTTGGCCTTGGCCTTTTTGGAGCGGTCGCGCCCCAGCTCGACCTCGATCTTCATGAGCTCGTCGAGCAGCACCAACGGCGCCAGCTCGGTCTTAATCTCGATGACAGCGTTGGCAAACGCGTCCTGGCGCGTCTCGTAGGCCGGCTCGCTCTCGTAGATCTTGGAGGAGTTGGACACGCAGGTGAGCGGAATCTCGGCGATCATGTCGCGCGCGGCGCGGATGTTGTCGCAACGATGCCCCAGGTTGGAGCCCACGGCCACAAACGCACGGCGCGGCTGCGGCTTGGCGACGGCCCAGTAACCGTTCAGGAACTGCGCAAAACCCGCGGCGTCGTGCACGCGCACGATGTTGGCACCGGCCTGGATGGCGCCCAGGCACACGCCAAACGTGGCGGCATCGCGCGCGGCGGCCTCGGTCACGCCCGAGACAGCGCCCACAAAACGCTTGCGCGACACGGCGCACATGAGCGGATAGCCCAGTGACGCCATCTTGGCAGTCTCGCGCTGGATGACGATGTCCTCGTTAGCCGACTTACCAAAGCCCGGGCCAGGATCGATGCAGATGCGGTCGCGCGACACGCCGGCATGGATGAGTGTGCGGGCCTGGTCGGACAGAAAGCCCATGACGCGGCGCATGATGGGCGCCGAATCGGGCAGGGTAAAGCGGCGGAGCTGAGAGGTGGGCACGTAGGCCTCCTCGCGGCGGGCGCTGCGGCGCATCATGGCGGCCAGGCGGTCATTGGACTCCGATTCGGCCTCGGTGGCTGCGGGCGCGGCCTCGGGTGCGGGCGCGACGGTCTCGGCGGCAGCAGCCCGCTCGGCGGCGGGCGTCTCCTGCTCGCTTGCAGGCTCGGACGTGGGCTCCGGCTCGCCAAACGGCAGTGAGGGCTGTACCACACCGCCCGGAAGCTTGGCCTCAACCTTGGGCTCGCCCAGCAACTTGCCGCGACGGCGACGGGCCGGCTTCTCGGCCTCGCGCGCGGCCTCGGCAGCCGCTTCGCGTGCCTTCTCGGCAACAAACGCCGCAGCCGAGGTATCGAGCTGCACCGTTGCGTGCGTGCGGGCGGGCGCGGCGACCTCGCCGGCATGCATCACGATGACGCCGCAGGTGCTCGTCTTAACGAACTCGACCATCTTGGGATCAGTGAAGCCCGTCACGTCGTTGACGATCGAGGCGCCGCAGCGCACGGCCGCCTTGGCAACCGCCACATGACGCGTGTCGATCGAGACGATGGCGCCCTCCTTGGCCAGCGCGCGCACCACGGGCAGCACGCGGCGAGCCTCCTCGTCGGGGTTGACCGGGGTAAAACCAGGGCGCGTGGACTCGCCGCCCACGTCGATGATGTCGGCGCCGGCGTCGAGCATCGCCAGGCCGTACTCGATGGCGGCATCGGGGTCGAAGTGCTCCCCGCCATCGCTAAACGAATCGGGCGTCACGTTGAGGACGCCCATGATGCGCGGACGGTCAAAGCTGAGCTCGTACTTTCCGCACCGCCATGTCTTGCTGTCGTTCGCCATGAGCATCCTCCTAAAATGCCCACGCCGCCGAGCTTGGGGAGCTGGCGGCGGGGTCGCTTTGCACTCAGTCTTTCTATTGTATCCGCGCGCGCGGGCTAGAACGCAAACGTGGCCGCGATGTCGCAAGAAATCAGCAGGTCGGCATTTGCATCCTGATCGGTGGGAGCAAGGTTGCATATGGCCAGCGTATCGCCGGTAAAGTATCGCGTAAGGCCTGCCGCCGGATACACCACGAGCGAGGTCCCGCCTACAATGAGGGCATCGGCCGCGGCGATGGCGGCAACGGCACCGGTCAACACATGCTCGTCGAGCGGCTCTTCGTAGAGCACTACATCGGGCTTGATGCGGCCGCCGCACGCGGGGCACGCAGGCACGCCCGCGGCATCCTCGTGCTCGCGCGAGCAAATCCACTCGGCGCTATAGACCGCGCCGCACGACTGGCAAATGTTGCGATGGACCGATCCGTGCAGCTCGAACACGCGCTGTGAGCCGGCCATCTGATGCAGGCCGTCGATATTTTGCGTCACTACGGCGTCGAGCTTGCCGGCGCGCTCCAGCTCGGCTAGCTTGGTGTGGCAGCGGTTGGGCTTAGCGTTAAGCGCGATCATCTTGGTGCGGTAAAAGTCGAAGAACTCGGCAGGATGCGCCTCGTAAAAGCTATGCGACAGCATGGTCTCGGGCGGATAGGCAAACTGCTGGTGATACAGGCCGTCCACACTGCGGAAATCGGGGATGCCACTTGCCGTGGAAACACCAGCGCCGCCAAAGAAGACCACGCGCTTGTGGGTGTCAAACAGATCCGCCAGCGCGGCGGAGGCCTGCCTGGGGTCCGATATTGCCTGCGTCATATGAGTCCTCCGTCCTTGTTAGTCGGGCAGCGTTGGGCGACGTCCCAGCATGCGGCCTTTGAGTCAGCATGCGCGGAGCCCACCCCGCCCCTGTTGCGTTAATCTTAAGCCTGCCAACCCCGTCGAAAGGACACCATGCCTCAGACTTACACCTTTGCCTCGTGGAACGTTAACGGCCTGCGCGCCGTGCTCAAAAAGGACCCGAGCTTTATTCAGATCGCGCAAGAACTCGACGTCGACATCTTGGCGCTGCAGGAGACCAAGCTGCAAGAGGGTCAGGTCGATATTGACCTGCCCGGCTATCACCAAACCTGGAGCTACGCCGAGCGTAAAGGCTATTCGGGCACTGCGGTCTTTAGCCGCCAGGAACCGCTGCGCGTGCTGCACGCCGACGCGCTGCTACCCTACGCCGGCGAGGGCGAGGCGGCCGAGCTCGTCGCCCAAGCCGCAACCGAGGGCCGCGTCTGCGCGCTCGAGTTCGACAAGTTTTGGTTCGTGGATGTCTACACGCCCAACGCCCAAAATGAGCTCGCGCGCATCGATGTACGCATGGCCTGGGACGATGCCTATCGCGGCTTTTTGAGCGCACTTGAGCGCGAGACCGGCAAGCCCGTCGTAACCTGCGGCGACTTTAACGTGGCGCACGAGGAGATCGACCTTAAGAACCCCAAGTCCAACCGCGGCAACGCCGGTTTTTCGGACGAGGAGCGCGGCAAGTTTACCGAGCTGCTCAACGCCGGGTTTACCGATACCTGGCGCGCGGCAAACCCCGACGTCGAGGGCGTCTACAGCTGGTGGAGCTACCGCTTTAATGCCCGCAAGAACAACGCAGGCTGGCGCATCGACTACTTCCTGGTAAGCGACGCAATCGCCGACAACGTACGCGACACCGGCATCCGCGGCGACATCTTCGGCAGCGACCACTGCCCCGTCACCCTCACGCTAGAGCTCTAGCCCCCAAATGATCCCCCGGGGACGAAGGAATACAGATCACTTTTGCCCGCGCAAGGGGCGCCCGCGTGACCCCGTCCGCCACGAAACCAGCCCATCTACTACGTTTAAGCCACTACCCTCAACCACAGCGAACAACGCAAAAAGAAAACCGCAGGTAGAAAGCCTGCGGTTTTTCATAAAACGCGGTCATGGTCGGGGGTATCAAGCTAAACGTAGTAGATGGGCCAGTTTCGTGGCAAGCGCCGTCAACTGATTTCCTGGGGACATCTGGAGACGGAAGAAAATGGATCAATTTGGCTCTCTGGGGGCCACGATGCCCGTCGTATCAGCCGGCCATTTTAAAACTATGCCGGTTTACGGGGCTGAATCGCGAACCCCCAGCCATGCGCAATTCCGTAATAATAAAACCGCAGGTAAACGGCTTGCTCTATTTTGAAAAAAGCCGGTATGGTCGGCCTGCGCCAATCTAGCCCCGTAAACCGGCATAGTTTTAAAATGGCACTTCGGCAGTATTGATTCCCGCTCCGACGCAACCAGCCTTACAGCCCGTATTTCACGACGACACGGTTAATGCGGCGACACCAGGGCTTGTACAGGGCGACCAAGAACACGCAGGTCGCGAGGCCGTGTGTGATATCGAACGGCACCGCCGTGGCAAGACGCGCCACGGCACCCGCCCAGGTAAGCGGCTGCACAAAACCAATGATGTCATACGCGTTGATCACGACGCCATAGAGCAGGCCCGACGCAAAGCCGTACGCCAGCAGTGCTGGCATGCGCACGGTGCCGTCGGCGCGGTCGAACGCACCCGCATACGTCAGCGCACCGCCAACGTATCCCACGAGCCCCCAAGCATACATCTGCCACGGCGTCCACATGCCCTGTCCAAAAAAGAAATTGCTGGTCAGCGCAGCCAGCGCGCCAACCATAAAACCATTGCGGCGACCAAGCGTCGCCCCCGCGATAATGGCGATGGCGCTCACCGGTTTAAAGTCGGGAATGGGCCCAAACAGGATGCGCCCCGCCGCCGCCAGCACCGCCAGCACCAGCGTGGGCATAATCTGGCGCAAACCCGGACGAGATGCCTCGTAACCCGCAAAGAACAGCGCAAGCACCAACGCCACCACAACCAGCATGGCCAACGCTGCCTGCTCAACACCCGCCAGCAACGCGGCAGCCATCACCGCCGGCACCGCCAACAACAGCGGGATCTCCAGTTTTGCAAGCAAACGCGAGAAACGACAGTCCGTCATCCCATCACGCCCTATAGAACACGTTGTCGGCAAAGAAGTCGGCCGGCGGCTCCATGCAGGCAATCTCGCCGTCAAACATCATGGCGACGTCGTCGGCTACCTGCTCGGCAAAGTCCAAATCGTGCGTAGCCATGATGACGGTGCCGCCAGCCTTCGCATGGTCACGCAGGGCGCGGGCGATGATGCGGCGGCTGAACAGGTCTAGACCCTTGGTGGGCTCATCGAGCAATAGCAGTTCGGGGCCGATTAGCAGCAGTTTTGCCAATGCAAGCAGTTGACGCTGCCCGCCCGAAAGATCGTACGGATGGCGTCCATCCAGACCCGACAACCCCAAGCTCGCCGCACGCTCCCGCGCCAAGTTCTCGTCATATCCGCAGGTCGAGGCCCATTCCATCAGCTCATCGCGAACCGTCTCGGCAACCAGCAATGCTTTGGGATTCTGAGGCAGCAGCGCCGCCGAGGCCGCTCCGCGCACCATGCGGCCGCGCTGCAGCTTGGCGGTCTTCGCCAGCACCGAGAGCATCGTCGACTTGCCGCAGCCGTTACCGCCAACAACCGCATGCACCGCACCGGCCGAAAACGACGCATCGAGCCCACGCAACACCCAGCCGGACGCTCGATCGTAGCGAAACCAACCTTCCGACAGGATGGTAGCCGACCCAGCGTGCATTTTTTGGAGTATTCTACTTCCATCCGTGCGCGAGAAGGCTTCCAAGCCGTTCTCGAGCGACGTTTGCGCCACAAATTCGGACGATTTGTCCAATTCTGAACTTTTTTTCGCGCTCGATACGTCCCCGGGCGGCTCCAGAGAGCCCAAATTGTCCTCACGCCTGCTGAATACTCCGTTTTTTGCACATCGGATGGCACCCCACCCCAACGTGTCATCGGAAAACAGCGATTCTCGGCGTCCCAAAGATGCCATATCCGCCGCCTCGCGCACGCGGCCATCCTCAATCCGGTACGCACACGTCGCGTATTCGAGCATTGGGCGCGGCTGATGCGTCGCCACAACAACCGTGCAGCCCAGCTCGCGATTTACACGAAACAGCGCGTGCAGGAAATTCTTCTCCGCAACCGGATCAAGCTGAGACGTGGGCTCGTCGAGTAGCAGCACACGCGGACGCAGCGCCAGGACGGCGGCAAGCGACAGCAGCTGCTTGCGGCCACCCGAAAGCGTATCGGTATCACGATGAAGCCAGTCCTCCAGACCAAAGAAATAGCTGGTCTCGGCAACACGGCGGCGCATCTCGTCGCGCGACACACCCAGATTCTCTAGGCCAAACGCCATCTCATGCCACACGGTCTCGCACACAATCTGGTTCTCGGGATCCTGGAACACATAGCCCACGCGCTCCGCCGATGCCCGCACATCCATGTCGGCGACGTTCTCGCCCAGCACGCGCAGTTCGCCAGTGCGCTCGCCCGCCGGAGCGATCTCGGGTTTGAGCAGAGACAGCAGCGTCGACTTACCCGATCCGGTACCGCCAACAAGCAGCGCAAATGCACCTTGGGAAACAGACCAGTCGAGCCCCTCGAGCACCGCAGCATCAGCATCGGGGTAGGCAAAGCTCAGGCTCCGCACCTCAATCGCCGGCATATCCGGGCCGCACGCCGCGCCCGACACCGGGCCCCTATCCAACCGAGCCATCAGCCAAACCTCTTCTCATCACTCGCGTGCAACGCGCAAGGCAGCACCATCCAGGCAGCGTACACAACATAGCCCGGCCACGGCGCCGGCACCAAGAGCTGAGGATAAAACGAATACTGCGTCGTCGCGGTCCACGCCACTGTCACCGTGACCACGCCAAACAGTGCAAGCCCAACCAGCGCGGCAACATCGCCGCGCCCCAGCCGATACCGCGCATACGTCGTACGACGCGTCGCGGCACCCCACCCGCGCGAGCGCATCGCGTCCGCGCGCTCCAGCGAATCTTCCATGCCCCAGCCCATCAACACACTCGATGCCCGCAGGCGCGATCGCACGGGATCGGTGGGCGCACGCCCCGGTACATCGATCGCGTCCTGCACCGCCAGCACCGTGCGGCCGCGACGCAAAAACTGTGGGATAAGCCGCATGCACATCGAGATCATGAGCGCGACCACCGGCGCGGCGTTGCCAAAAAGCGCAAGTACCTTGTCGTATTCGAGCATCGACGCCGCGGCCTCAAACCACAGCACGCTCGCCACAAACAGCCCGCCCATGCACAGGCCGTAAACCATGCTCTCCAGATACACCGCGCGCATGCCAATACGGAACAGCTCCGTCGAGCCCGATGCACTAAACAGCGGATTGAGCACCGCGATAATCAAAATCACCGGCAGCTGCCAGCGAAGCGCCCCCAACGTGCGCGCAGCACCGCGCGTCGCAAGCCCGTACGCCAGCCCGCCCGCAAGCGACAGCGCGATCAGCACCGGCTGCATCGAGAACATGGTGAGCCCCAACGTCAGCACCATGTAGAGCGCCGGCACCGCCGGATGCGACATCGAAAATGCCCCCACGGACTCGGCGCCCGAACCCTCTCGCATGTTGTCCATAGGCATCCCCGCCCTCCCGCCAAATCACCGACGCCGAAGCACTGCCGGCACCACCCGCAACCAGCGCAAACGCCACACCGCCGGCCCAAACCTCAGCTGCCGCGCGCCAATCGTTACGCGCTCATCATATGCCTGCGGTATCATATTGCGCCGTGTATCGTTTCCAAACACACGTCTCTATAACGTAACAGGAGATCACATGGACGCAACCGCAATTATCCTCGCCGCCGGCGAGGGCACCCGCATGAAGTCGAACCACTGCAAGGTTTCGCACAAGATCCTGGGTAAGCCCATGGTCCAGTGGATCGTCGACGCCACCATCAAGGCCGGCTGCAGCCGCGTCGTGGTCGTCATCGGCAGCCACGCCGACGAGATGCGCGCCCTCATCGATGGCGCCTACGCCAACGGCGCCACCAAGGTCGAGTGCGTCGAGCAGACCGAACGCCTGGGCACCGGCCACGCCGTAAAGGTCGCGCTCGAGGCCTGCGGCATCACGCAAGGCCCCGTCGTCGTGCTTAACGGCGACCTGCCGCTCATCACCGCCGACACCGTCGCCAAGTTCGCGCAGACCGTCGCCACCGGCGAGCTCGCCTGCACCGTCATGACCATGACCCCGCCCGACCCCTTCGGCTACGGCCGCATCAAGCTGGGCGCCGACGGCCAGATCGAGCGCATCATCGAGCAGAAGGACTGCACGCCCGAGCAGGCCGCCACGCTGCTGGAGTGCAACGCCGGCTGCTACGCCTTCGACGGCGCGCAGCTTGCCGCCCACATTAACGAGATCGGCAACGACAACGCGCAGTCCGAGTACTACCTGCCCGACATGCTCGAAATCCTCAAGGGTCACGGCCAGGCAGTCTCCATCTTCCACTGCGACGACTACCGCGACGGCCTGGGCGTCAACAGCCGCATCCAGCTCGCGCAGCTCACCGCCATCGCGCGCGACCGCATCAACGAGCACTGGATGGCCGAGGGCGTCACCTTCATCGACCCCACGCAGGCTTGGATCGGCCCCGATGCCGTCATCGGCCGCGACACCATCGTGTGGCCGCAGACGCACCTGATCGGCCACGTCACCGTGGGCGAGGAGTGCCAGCTCGGCCCCAACAGCCGCCTCACCGACACCACTGTCGGCAGCGGCTGCACCATCGATGAGACCATCGCCATCGAGGCCGTCATCGAGAACGGCGTCGACTGCGGTCCGCGCGCCTACCTGCGCCCGGGCACCCATATGCTCGACGGCTCCAAGGCCGGCACGCATGTGGAGATTAAGAAGTCCACGATCGGCGAGGGCTCCAAGGTGCCGCACCTGTCCTACATCGGCGACACCACCATGGGCTCCGGCGTCAACGTGGGCGCGGGCTCTATCACCTGCAACTACGACGGCGTCCACAAGCACAAGACCGTCATCGGCAAAGATGCCTTCATCGGTTCCGACACCATGATGGTCGCGCCCGCCCAGATTGGCGACGGCGCACTCGTGGCCGCCGGCTCCGTCATCACCGAGCCGGTCCCGGCCGACGCACTCGGTCTGGGCCGCGCCCGTCAGGTAAATATTGAGGGCTGGGCCGCCGATTATCGCCGCCGTCTGCACGAGGACGACGAGGCATAACGTTTCGCCAAGCACAAAAGGAGCTGTTCCATGGGGACGGCTCCTTTTTCTATCGTGACCTGCGCGACCGGATGAGTGGTCGGTTCGTGTCCGTTGACGGTAAAGACGTTATCAAGACCCGATTAACCCCGCCGCACGGTTACAATGCAAAAAGGCATCTATATGGCATTCGATATAAAGGAGAAGGGTAATGCCGATTAATGATCCCGAGAAGTCGGAGAATATGCGCAAGTCCATCCGCGTGTATTCCGGTTCCTCCAACCGTCCCCTCGCTCAGAAGATCGCTGAGTACCTTGGGGTCGAGCTTTCGGGCCTTACGCTAAAGCAGTTCGCCAACGGTGAGATTTACGCCCGCTACGACGAGACCGTCCGCGGCGCCGACGTCTTCCTGATTCAGTCCGTGGCCGGCGGCAACGTCAACGACATGCTCATGGAGCTGCTCATCGCCACCGACGCTGCCAAGCGCGCATCCGCCCGCTCCATCACCGCCGTCATCACCCACTACGGCTATGCCCGCCAGGACCGCAAGGCCGGCCCGCGCGAGCCCATCACCGCCCGCCTCGTCGCCAACCTGCTCGAGCGCGCCGGCGTCGACCGCATCATCACCCTCGACCTGCACCAGGGTCAGATCCAGGGCTTCTTCGATATCCCGGTCAACCACCTGTCCGCACTGCCGCTGTTTGGCCAGTACTACAACGCCATGAACTTCGACACCGACAACCTGGTTGTCGTCTCCCCCGATGTGGGCCGCGCCAAGGCCGCCAAGAAGCTGTCCGACATGCTCGGCTGCGACCTGGCCATCGCCCACAAGGGCCGTCCGCGCCACAACGCCGCCGAGGTCATGGGCATCATCGGTGACATCAAGGGCAAGACCTGCATCATCAACGACGACATGATCGACACCGCTGGCACCCTGTGCGCCAACGTCAAGGAGCTCAAGGCTATGGGCGCTGGCGATATCTACGTCTGCGCCACCCACGGTATCTTCTCCGGTCCGGCCATCGAGCGTCTGAACGACGCCCCGATCGTCGAGTGCGTCGTCACCGACGCCATTCCCGTCGAGGTCGGCGGCAAGATCAAGACCATCTCGGTCGCCGAGGAGTTCGCTCAGGCCATCTCCGCCGTTTACCACGAGGAGCCCGTCTCCACGCTCGTCGGCGGCGACTTCGCGCTGTAATCCAACGCGCATCGCATCATCTTTGATGCTTTTAAAGGGTCGGAAGCTCGCTTCCGACCCTTTTTCTATCCCTCGTCAACCCGCCCTGGACAATTAGTTCAGATACGTATTTTTCTAAAGCTCCAAAGGACCGTTCGGAGCCTTCTGACCTCCCCGGCGCATGCCATGCCGTCCAAAGCTCATCGTTTTCGAGTACAACCGCTGCATATTTATCCTCAAATCGCCCTCAAAGGCCCTTAGAAACGCCTCGAACGCCGCTGCCTTATACGTATCTGAACTAACTGTCCAGCAGCTATCGTCAACCTTCGCGGCAGAGCTCAATTTCCTGCAATCCCCTCAACCGATTCCACCGAATTCATAACACCCAGCCGTTCATGGCGCGCAGCGCCCCGCTGAGCGAAAAGAACGGTATGGCGGTCGCATTCTGCCGCCAACTTAGTACGTTATAGCTATGACGACCGTGATTTCACATCTCTCCGCCCTCCGCGCAATTCGTCGCGCACGACGGGCGTACTCTGCCCTACCCTGGGACTTCGTTGATAGCGAACAGCAAGCACATGCCTTGGCTAGCTGTATTCCCAACAATGACGCGATAGACTTTGGTGCACTTTCGATACTCGACGCCTGGAATGAAGATGATTCCGAACTGCTCGATCTTCTCGTTTCAAACGAAGACAACAGACGCCGCGACAGGCGACTTCTTCAGCATATTCTCTCCGCTCCTCTTCCTGAAGGTGCAATTATGCACGTCGAGGCCGACATCTACGCAACGTCTCCCGCCATGACAGCCATGCTTTGTTCCAAAAATGAATCAGTCGCCAAAACCCTGATGCTTCTCATGGAACTGCTCGGAACCTACTCCCTTCCTCCCGGGGCAACATACCCCATTGCCTATGACGGCATCTGGCCCGAGGGCGATGACTACGAAGCGATGGACGACCTCGATTGCCGGGGCGACCAGTCGGCGACCGAACAGCAGAACGAAACCCGCTACGAACAGGCACACTACAAATGCGAGCCCGCCACGACCATCGAAGATCTCGAGGCTGTTGCACAGCTTGCCAAAAGTAGCTCATACACATCGTTTCGCACGGCAGTCAAACTTGCCCGACCCGGATCTGCATCCCCAGCCGAATCCCTAATGTTTGCCGTTCTCGGAGCGCCCATGCGCTTTGGAGGATTCGGATGTTGCAGTCTGCCCATGGGAGGCCTGCTACTCAACTATCGAATCGACTTCGACACTCTTGCGGTCAACATGTCCTCGGGCATCCCCTATGCCATCTGCGACCTATATTGCCCGGCAGCCGGAGTCGACAACGAATACAACGGAATTGGGCATGAGCTTCAAAACGCTCGCATCCACGATGGCAATCGAAATAATGGCCTCAAGGCAATGGGCATCCACGTCCTGGTTATCAATCGCGACCAAATGAAAGACCTTGTTGCACTCGAAGCCTTCGCCCAAACGATGCATCGACTCGCGGGAGTCCGATTCCGATACCGTATCAAGGGCTATCGCAAGCGTCAGGCCGCTTGGCTCAACGCTCTGCGGGCTGGAATCGGCCTTGCGGCGGTCTAAACGGCGAATCACCCGCGCGCCGCCGAACAGGACTGGACAGTTAGTTCAGATACGTATAGATGGACACATTGAATTAGGCTGTTTTGCAGCTATCTCTATACCATTCGCCCTATTTGAAGGCAGGGTAGACTTCAAAACAGCGCCATATGGACTAACTAAAGCTCCGAAACAACGTATCGGCATTGAATTGAGCACTTCGAGTCCTCAGAACTTATACGTATCTGAACTAACTGTCCACCTCTGATTTCGACGGCCGTCCAAACGCCCCTAAACGCCCTCAATTACCCTCCATTTGACAGCGGCAACAGGGTCGCTCACCATAGCAGGCGACAAATCAACGAAAGGATAAACATGGCAGCTGCACAGCCGCTTAAGATTCGCATGGTTGCCGGACTTGGCAACCCTGGCGAGGAATATGCCGAGACCCGTCACAACGCTGGTTTCAAAGCAATCGACGAGCTGGCCCGTCAGGCCGGCGTCACGTACTGGAAAAACCAAGCAGGCGCCGAGGTCGCGCTCATCAACATCAACGATCCCGAGGAAGAGGGCGGTAAGCGCCAGATTGTACTGGTCAAGCCGCAGTCGTATATGAATACCTCGGGTGGCCCCATCTCCAAGCTCTGCCGCGAGTACAAGATCAAGGCCGAGGAGCTGCTCGTAATCCACGACGAGCTCGATATTCCCGCCGGCGACGTCCGCGTTAAGGTGGGCGGCGGCCACGCCGGTCACAACGGCCTGCGCTCCATCATCGACAAGATGGGCAGCCGCGACTTCAGCCGCATCCGCACCGGCATCGGCAACCCTCCCGGCAAGATGGCCGTCGCCGACTACGTTCTTAAGCAGCTGCGCGCCCGCGAGGCCGAGGATTTCCAGGACACCTGCGCCCGCGCGGCCGACGCCGCCGGCCTGGCGATCGTGCACGGCGTGGTCTATGCCCGCGACCATGTCAACGGCGCCGCCTCCGCCAACGGCAAGCACTAAAACCTATCATTTAGGAACAGGTTTATTTTGGCAGGTTTTACCTGCGGAAACGCCCCAGTTGCGGCATCGCAATCAACCGCGCGCCGACATACATGCATAGCACCCCAAAGGGGGCCGGCCTCATCACAACCCGAGGCCGGCCCCATTTGCCGTTTTACCTGATAAAACTGACCAAAATAAACCTCTCCCCTTTGGTAGGCCAAAGTGGATAAACCCTGCTCCCAACAGCCGAAGACACACGTAAGTGACATGTCCATGAGGGTATAATTTGCACCGTATGTCTGCACAACGCCTGTGCGCGTACGGTTTTATTCGGGCTACCGTCCATTTCCGTGGAGGCACGGTTCGGCGGCCCTAACAAGAGAGGGGTTCTATGTATAAGATCCTGGAGAAGACGCAGTTCTCGGAGAAGGTGTTCAAGTTCCGCATCGAGGCGCCTGCAATCGCCAAGCATGCGCACGCTGGACAGTTCCTCATGGTTCGCGCCAACGAGACGGGCGAGCGCGTCCCGTTTACCCTGGCCGGCTGGAACGGTGACGAGGGCTGGGTCGAGTTCATCTTCATGGTGATCGGCAAGACCACCGAAATGCTTTCCACCTACGAGGCCGGCGAGTCGCTGCGCGACGTCGTGGGCCCGCTGGGCGTTCCCACCGAGATGGCCGAGGGCCCCTGCGCCGTCATTGGCGGCGGCGTCGGCCTGGCAATTGCCTTCCCGGTCGCCAAGCACCTGGTCGAGACCGGTCACGAGGTGCACGCCATCATGGGCGCCCGCACCAAGGACCTCCTGCTCATGGAGGACCAGTTCCGCGAGCTCCTCGACGAGGACCACATCCACATCACCACTGACGACGGTTCCTACGGCGAGCAGGGCGTTGTTACCGCTCCGCTGGAGCGCCTACTGCAGGACAAGGCCGTGAGCCAGGTCTTCTGTGTCGGCCCCGTTCCGATGATGAAGTTCTCGACCCTCACCGCCCAGAAGTACGACACCCCCATCACCGCGTCCCTCAACCCCATCATGGTTGACGGCACCGGTATGTGCGGCTGCTGCCGCGTCGAGGTGGGCGGCGTGACCAAGTTCGCTTGCGTCGACGGCCCCGACTTCGATGCCACCCTGGTCGACTGGGATGACCTTCGTGCCCGCCAGGCCGCTTACCGTTCCGAAGAGGGCGAGTCCCTCAAGGCCTATGAGGAAAAGAGCTGCGCATGCCACTAGTTAACGGTCGTTTCGTTGCCGATATGAAGTCGCCCCGCACCCCCGATAACGAGGAGCCGGCTGCCGAGCGCGCCTGCGACTTCCGCCCCGTCGACAAGGGCTTCACCGAGGAGATGGCGCTGGCCGAGGCCGAGCGCTGCCTCAACTGCAAGAAGCCGTTCTGTGTTGAGGGCTGCCCCGTCAACATCAACATTCCCCGCTTTATCGAGCAGATCCGCGCGAAGGACTTCGGCGGCGCTCTCGATACCATCCGCGAGGACTCCATGCTTCCCGCCATCTGCGGCCGCGTCTGCCCGCAGGAGAACCAGTGCGAGGGCAAGTGCATCCGTGGTAAGAAGTCCGAGCCCGTGGCCATCGGCCAGCTCGAGCGCTTCCTGGGTGATCGCCCCGAGCTCGCCTCCACGCCCAAGATGGCCCCCAAGAACGGCAAGAAGGTCGCCGTCGTCGGCTCCGGCCCGTCCGGCATCACCTGCGCCGGCGAGCTCGCCCGTAACGGCTTTGACGTTACCGTCTTCGAGGCCTTCTTCACCGGCGGCGGCGTGCTGGTCTACGGCATCCCCGAGTTCCGTCTGCCCAAGGCGGTCGTCAAGCGCGAGATTGACGGCCTGGAGGACATGGGCGTCAAGTTTGAGTACAACTCCGTCGTGGGCAACATGGCCACGGCCGAGGAGCTGTTCGAGCAGGGCTTCGACGCCATCTACGTGGCGACCGGCGCTGGCCTGCCCAAGTTCCTCAACGTCCCCGGCGAGAACCTGCCCAACGTCTTCTTCGCAAACGAGTACCTCACCCGCGTGAACCTGATGAAGGCCAACAAGTTCCCCGAGTACGACACCCCCACCAAGCACGGCAAGAACGTCGTTGTCTTTGGCGGCGGCAACGTGGCTATGGACGCCGTCCGTACCGCCAAGCGTCTGGGCGCCGAGCACGCCATCATCGCTTACCGCCGTACCGAGGACGAGATGCCCTGCCGTCGCGCCGAGCTGCACCATGCCAAGGCCGAGGGCGTCGAGGTTCTGCCGCTTGTCTCCCCGCTCGAGTTTGTCGCTGGCGAAGACGGCTCCGTGTGCGCCGTCAAGGTCCAGAAGATGGAGCTCGGCGAGCCCGACGAGTCCGGCCGTCGTCGCCCGGTGCCCATCGAGGGCGCCATCGAGGAGATCCCCTGCGACGTCGCGATCTCGGCTATCGGCACCAACGCCAACCCCTTCGCAAAAAAGATCGGCGGCAAGATGGAGCTCAACAAGTGGGGCTACATCGTTGCCGACGAGGAGACCGGCCAGACCACCGATCCCCGCATCTGGGCCGGCGGTGACATCGTCACCGGTGCCGCTACGGTCATTCTGGCGATGGGCGCCGGCAAGAAGGCCGCCGCTTCGATCACCAAGAGCCTGCTGGGCGAGTAATCACCTGCGGCGCTAGCCACCAAACGGCAAAGTCCCCGTCGAGCACACGCCTGAACTGCCTCCCATTTCTTGGACACAAGAAATGGGAGGCTTTTTTATGGC